>NZ_DATBUP010000058.1:0-5419 GCF_036515995.1 Pedomonas sp.
TTCTCCTCGGTCAGGTAGGCGAACATCAGGGAGGTGCCCACGCCCTGCGCCTGCATGACGGGCGGCGCGTTCTCCTTCAGCCAGGCATCGGCCCGCTCCTTCAGCGCCACCATCTGTTCCGAGGTGATGTTGTTCATTGCCACCACCACGCGGCTTGCGGTCTTGTCAGGCGTCAGCTGGTCCGAAAGGTCCTGCCCCTGCGCCAGATTCATCTCGTAGAGCAGCAGGTACTGCGCTGCTTCCTCCCGGTTCGTGGGCAGGCGCTCGTAGGCCGGATCGTCCCCATGCAAATTGCGATTCAAGCGGCGCATCACATCAACGATGGAATAGACGTCCGCTACTTCCGGCTGGCCTTCCAGCCAGTTGGTGAACCGCTCCAGCGTCTGCAGGTAGGCGGGTTCGGAAATGCCGCCGTCTTCCCCGCTTTCGATGCCGTAGTTCAGCGTGTAGATGCCCGGCAGCTGCTGGTTGATGAACTCGGCATCCTGCCGGAATTCGTGGCGCGGCGAGAGCCATTCGATGAAGTTGTCACGCGCTTCCAGCCGCGGAGCGAGCGCGCCCAGCACCAGCGCCAGCATGGAGAAGCCGCCCAGTACCAACGTCCGGTGGCGTACCGACCATCCCGCCAGCTTTGCCACATTGTGCTCCCGCTCCAGCATGTCGCCTTTCACGCCCAACGACACCCGGGCCAGCAGCGCAGGCAGGAAGAATACGGAATAGAAGTAGGCGATGATTGCGCCGTAAGCCGCCATGTTGCCAAGGTCGCGGAAAGGCGGCGTTTCGGAGAAGTTGAAGCACAGGAAGCCGAGCACGTCGGTAATGGTTGTCAGGGCGATTGGCGCATGGTTCAGCCGCACCGACTTGTAGGCCGCGTCTGACCGGTTGTAGCCCTGCCTCTGGTAGCTGTTGGCCTTGCCGATCAGGTGCACCGCCTCCGCCGTTGCGATGGTCAGGATGATGACCGGCACCTGGCCCGAGGCGGGCGAGAGGGAAAAGCCCAGCCACCCGCCGATGCCCATGGTCACCAGCACCGAGAGGCCAAGCACCACGATGGCGGCCAGCGCCGCCCGCCAGCTCTTGAAGAAGAACCAGATGGCGACGAACAGGAATGCCACCATCACCGGCACCAGCCGCGCAAGGTCGCTTTGCGTCACGTCGTAGAAGCTGTGAGAGAGCAGCACCACGCCAGTCGTCGCCACCCGCAGGTCGGGATGAGCGGCGGCCGTCTCCTCCTTCAGTTTCTCGGCAGCATCGGCAATCTCGGTCAGCGCGGCAGTGTTCCCCGCTTCCAGATTGACCGTCACGATCACCTGCGCCGTCGTGGCATCTTCCGAGAGGTAGCGGCCCACCACCGCCCGCTCGCCCAGCGCGTTGCGGCGGATGCGGGCAATGTCCTCCGGCCCGGCGTTGGCGGCATCAGCCACCAGCGGCTCCACGATCAGGTCGTCGTCCTGCCCGTAGCTGTACTGGTAGTTCGTCAGCGAATCGACGCGGGTCGCGCCCGGCAGGCTCCACGCTGCCTCCGTGAGCTTTTCCACCGCCGCCAGCCGATCGGGCGTCAGCATGTCCCCCTTGGCTGCTTGCAGCACGAAATTCACCGTGTCCGAGCGGGTGAACTCGGTCTCCAGTTCCTCGTTGGCCACCCGCTGCGGGTCGTTCGGCTCGAAGAACACGCGATAATCATTGGTGAATTCAATGCGCATAAGGCCGAGGCCGGCCACAACGGCCACCAGCAAACCGATGGCCAGCGTCCACGACGCCCGGCCGATGGCGGCCCGCTCGATCCGGTGCGCCAGTGCGTCCAGTGCCGCGAACAGTCTCTCAAGCATGCCTCAACGCCTCATATCTTGCCCGGAAGATAACAGCGGGAAGCGCCTTGGGGTCCGCGCCTCGTTGTCTCCCGCACGGCCCGACCCGCCCTTGCCCGTGAGCCCGCGTGGTTATCTAGCGCGATTTTCAGGCATGTCGCGTCCGCCACCCGGCTCGCGGCTGAGTTTTACGAACAATCGTTAACATCATGAAAAAGCCCCGGAAAAACCGCAAGGCGCTCACGTGGCGAACCTTACCGGCCGGGGCTGCCCGCAGGTCAGGCAATAATATCGGGAACGATCATGTCCTGAAGCGCGCTGATCTCGTCCTTCAGCTTCAGCTTGCGCTTCTTCAGGCGTTGCACCTGCAGAAGGTCGGCCCCCGCCTGTTCCACCAACGCATCGATGGCCGCGTCCAGGTCCCGATGTTCCTGGATCATCGCCTCAAGCCGCTCCCGCAACTCACGCTCGTCTTCAGTATCCATGGGTCTCCAGACACCTCATTAATACCCCCTCTTAGCATAACCGTTGCGCCATTGGTATGCGGCAGGCGCACAACCGAACCGACGAGGCGCACCCGCGGAAGCGATGGACCGTTCCTGCCAAGGCGTGACTCTATGACAGTATTGTGATCCTATATTCGGACCAATCAGGACCAGAAGGAGAAGTGCAATGGCAGTATCCGTTCGTGGATCCACGGCAACCCTGGAAGCAAAGCACGCTCGCATCGAGACGCAGATCGCTCAGGAAAGCCAGCGCCCACAGCCGGATTGGTCTACCATCGCTCAGCTCAAGAAGGAAAAGCTCCGTCTGAAAGAGGAGCTCAGTCGCGTTCAGCACTGATGCACCAAGACTGAGGCGCATTCAGGCCTGAAGCGCATTCAAAACCGAAGCGCAGCCTGATTCCTCCGGCCGACAACGCCCCGGCAAGAGTTCATCCATTCAGCCGGGGCCCTCGTCCGCCGTTCGCGCCTGCCGGTCTGCCTATCGTTCCTGCATTCCCGGGCAAACCCGCGTTCTGCCTCAGGGAGCACATGCGGCCCGGCACTGCTTGAACGAGGCATTTTGCCGGAAAACCACCCGTAACGGGAAAGGGCCGATCAGATCCCTCTGACCGGCCCTCCCGAAACTCACGCCGCGTGAAAAGGTTTCACGCGAGCAATGGTTTGTTTCTTACTCTTCGTCTTCCGTCACGTCGTAGCCGCGGGCGGCGCGCTCCAGCTTGAGCTGTTCTTCAAGCCGGTTGGTGTCCACGTCCATTGACGACGACTCAACCGGCTCGTCGCCCCGCTTCTTGGCGGCGCGCGCCACCAGAGCGTCCAGTTCGCGCTGCGAGCACAGGCCCAGCGCCACCGGATCCTGCGGCTTGATGTTCTGGATATTCCAGTGGCTGCGGTCGCGAATGGCCCCGATGGTGGTCTTGGTCGTGCCGATCAGCTTGGCGATCTGGCCGTCCGAGAGCTCCGGGTGGTAACGCAGCAGCCAGGCGATGCCGTCCGGCTTGTCCTGACGCTTGGACACCGGCGTATAGCGCGGCCCCTTGGTACGGGCCTGCTGCGGCACCGGACCCTTTGCCAGCTGCAGCCGGGCGACCGGATCCTTCTGGCAACGCTCGATCTCCGCCATGGTCAGTTCACCGGCGCGCACCGGGTCGCGGCCGATGTACCGGGTGGCGGAAGTTTCGTCGGCCATCGCCTGCACTTCAAGCACATGCAGGCCACAAAAGTCCGCAATCTGCTGGAAGGTCAAGGCCGTGTTTTCAACCAGCCAGACCGCTGTGGAGTGTTTCATCAGCAGATGAGCCATGGATATCTCCCGTCCCCAAAAAGCATCGGCCGCCCTTCTCGGGCGGCCGACGGTAGAACCAGATTAGTAACCCGCCGCGCCAGCGAGGTCAAATTCTCAAGTAGGAGTTTACTCCAGCACGCTTCAACCCTGCCGCACAAGGATTTTCCGCGTTTCTCCCGCCGCGTCAGCGCCTTGCCCCCATTTCCAGCACGATCTTGCCCACGTGCGCACTCTCTTCCATGCGCTCGTGCGCCCTGGCCGCGTCGCGCAGGGCGAAGCGGCTGTCGATCACCGGCTTCAGCTTCCCGCTTGCGAACAGCGGCCACACGTCCCGCCCCAGGCTTTCCGCCAGCGCTGTCTTGAACGCCACCGAGCGCGCGCGCAACGTGGAGCCGGTCAGCACCAGCCTGCGGGTCATGATGTCGAACAGCTTGATCTCGGTCCGGTTGCCGCGCTGCACCGCAATGGAGACGTGCCGCCCGTCATTTGCCAGCAAAGACAGGTTCTTCGGCACGTAATCCCCGCCGATCATGTCCAGCACCACATCCACACCGCGCTCGTCCGTCAGCTCCCGCACGCGCGCGACGAAATCCTCGCTGCGATAATTGATGGCCGCATTGGCCCCGATCTTCTCGGCAATGCGGCATTTCTCGTCCGTCCCGCAGGTCACGATCACGTTGAGGCCGAAGGCCCGGCCCAGCTGGATCGCGGTGGTGCCGATGCCGCTGGTGCCGCCATGCACCAATACCGTCTCACCCGGAGCCGCATAGCCGCGCTCGAACAGGTTGGACCACACCGTAAAGAACGTCTCCGGCAAGGCGGCCGCGTCCTCCAGCGCAACCCCGTCCGGCACCGGCAGGCACTGGCCCTCCGGCGCGGCCGCGTACTCAGCATAGCCGCCCCCTGCCAGAAGCGCGCACACCCGGTCGCCCCGCCGCCAGCGAGTCACGCCCTCACCCAGCGCCACGATGGTTCCGGAAACCTCCAACCCCGGCAGGTCGGAAGCCCCGGCCGGGGGCGGGTAAAGGCCGCGCCGCTGCATCACGTCCGGCCGGTTGACCCCGGCAGCGGCCACCCGGATCAGCACCTCGCCCGCGCCCGGCTGCGGCACCGGTCGCATGGCGGGCCGCAAGGCCTCCGGTCCGCCCGGCTCGCGGATCTCGATGGCGGCCATGGTTTCGGGCATGGTGTCCGGGAGGCCTGTCTGATCGGTTGCTCTCTCGGTCATGCCCTGTCTCCCTGCTCTGTAATGCCGTTCTTTCACGTCCGCAACGTCCGGAAAGGGCAGTAATGTCCGGTGATATTGACAGCGCCCTGTCCCCGGTCAACCTTCCATCCAGTGAATTTGGCCCATAGTACCTGGCAATGGGAGACGTCTTATGGATCTTGACGAGCTGATGCCGCGCCGCAATGCCGACGACCCCCTCGCCGCCCTGCGTCGCGAGGATCTTGATCGGCTTTCACTGGATGAACTGAAGCAGCGCATCTCCGTGCTGGAAGCAGAAATCGACCGCACCCGCGCCAAGTTGGACTCGGCTTCAACCTTCCGTTCGGCGGCGGATGCCCTGTTCAAGCGCTAAGAGCCTCGCCACGATACTGACGTAACAGACTGACAGACCAGAAGCAGGGGCTGGCACTCAGCCGGAACGCCGAGCTGCCTGCCGTTGCGCCACCGGGGTTGGCTGCGCCACGCGCCGCCCCGGAGCGGCGGGGCCACTCCGCCCTGCCCGGCCTCGCATCACCGACGCAATTAATTTAATTCAATTAATTGAATTTATTTCATCAAGCCGTCCTATAATTGTATTTCATTATTATAATTACAT
>NZ_DATBUP010000059.1:0-6764 GCF_036515995.1 Pedomonas sp.
GAGCCTGCTCTGCCCCGGAGACTTCCGTCCCGGCCGCGCTGACGGTCACCGCCAAGGCGGAGACCGACCCGGTCGAGACGCAGGATGACGCGGCTGACGATCCGGCCATCTGGCGCAATGCGGCCAATCCGGCCGGCAGCCTCGTCATTGGCACCGACAAGAAGGCGGGCATCCACGTTTATGATCTGGCCGGCAAGCGGCTGAGCTTTACGCCCTCGCCGCGTCTCAATAACGTCGACCTGCGTCAGAACACGCTTATCGACGGCACAGCCGGCGTTCTTGTCGCTGCCAGCAATCGGGAAGACGAGGAAAGCGCCAAGGTGTCCCTGTTCCGCCTGGAGACACAGGAGGCCCGGCTCGTGCCGCTGGGAACCTATCCGGTCGGCCCGGGCGAGGCCTATGGCCTGTGTCTGTGGACCCGCGCGTCAGATAGCGTCCTGTTCGGCTTTCTGGTGCTGAAGGACGGCCGCATCGACCAGCTGCGGATCGATGTCGGCACGACCCAGCCCCAGGTCACCAAGGTGCGCAGCCTGAAGCTGGGCTCCCAGTCGGAAGGCTGCGTGGTCGACGACCGCACCGGCATTCTCTACGTCGCCGAGGAAAACGTCGGGCTGTGGCGGTTCGATGCCGACCCGCTGGGCTCGAGCGAGCCGGTCTCCATTGCCAAGGTCGACAAGGTGAACCTGTTCGAGGACGTGGAGGGTCTGGCCCTGGCGCCAAGCGGCGCGGATCAAGGCTATCTCATCGCCTCGAGCCAGGGCGACAATGCCTATGCCGTCTATCGCCTGCCGGAGCTGACCTTCGTCAACCGCTTCCGGATTGGCGAGGG
This sequence comes from Pedomonas sp., assembly GCF_036515995.1. Lineage (NCBI taxonomy): Bacteria > Pseudomonadati > Pseudomonadota > Alphaproteobacteria > Sphingomonadales > Pedomonadaceae > Pedomonas > Pedomonas sp. The sequence continues at coordinate 830 of NZ_DATBUP010000059.1, forward strand.
TGCGATCGACGGCGTCAGCGAGACCGACGGGATCGAGCTGATGCTGGGGGACATGGGGCCGGACTACCCGCGCGGCCTGCTCGTGGTGCAGGACGGCGACAACGCGCCGGAAATGCAGAACTTCAAGTATGTGGACTGGGGCGCGGTCAGCGACGCGCTGGGCCTCTGATCCCGATCGGGCCGCTCTGATCAAGGCTCCAAAAAGACAGGCGGCAGGCGGCCGCGTGCGGTGCGTCTCTGCCGCCGCCCACAAACACCGCGCCGCCTGTCCCGCGTTTTAATTGAGGCAGATTATTCAAGCCTCAGCGTATGCTCCTGATCGATGCGGGGGCGTCATTATACTGCAATAGAGCACCACTAATGAGGCTGGGGCCGATGTGTTTTGGAGCCGATAGATTCTCCAGTCAGGCGGCAGAGCGGCGCGGCCAAACGAGGCTCAACGCCCAAGGCGCGGGCAGCTCTGGAGCTGACTGTGATTTTGCACCTCAATGCAATTCGAAAGCGGGGGAGAAAATGGGAACGTCGCAAAGATTGCTCGCAGCGGTTGCCCTCATCGGGCTGGTCGTGCCCACCACCCTCCACGCGGCCGCAGCGCGCGGCACCGCAACGCCGGTTCCCATGACGGGCACGCCAGCAGCGGGCAAGCCCTTTGCCGCCACCGGTTACCCCGACCGGGTTGTGCTGACGCCCGGGGCTGATCCGGCCACGCAGATGGGGATCGCCTGGCGCACCGATATGCGCCAAAGGGGCTCCGAGGCTGAAGTTGCTCCTGCGATTGATGGCCCGAACATTGCGCATGTTGCACGCGCGATGACCGGCACGTCGGCCGACATCTCAACCGAGAACGGGGACGCCCGCTATCACCAGCTCCGCCTGACCGGTCTCAAACCCGATACGCCTTACCTTTATCGCGTCCGGGGCGCGGATGGCTGGAGCGAGTGGTTTCAGTTCCGCACGGCAGCGGCCACGTTCCGCCCGTTCAGCTTCCTCTATTTCGGCGACACGCAGAACGAGATCCTGTCCGTCTCTGCGCGCGTGATCCGTCAGGCCTTCCAGGCGACAGCGGCGCCCGCCCTTTCCATCCACGCCGGCGACCTCGTCGCGCAGCGCGAGGAGAAGGTGCATGACGACGAGTGGGGCGAATGGACGGCCGCAGGCGGGCATCACTACGCCTCGATCCCGCAGATCCCGGCGGCCGGCAACCACGAGTATGTTGATGCAACCTTTGCCGATGGCGCGGAGACGCGCCTGCTGGGACCGCACTGGCCTTTGAGCTTTGCCCTTCCAGGCAACGGCGCGGACGGCGTCAAGGAGACGACCTACTCGGTTGATTACCAAGGCGTGCGCTTCATCGTCCTCGATGGCACGGCGGCGCTCGACCTCGGGGCCATCGAGGCGCAGACCCGCTGGCTCGATGGTCTGCTGGCCGACAATCCCAACCGCTGGACCGTTGCGCTGTTTCACCAGCCGATCTTCACCTGTGCGCGGCCCAATGACACGGCAGCGCTCAAAGCCGCCTGGAAGCCCATTTTCGAGAAGCGCAACATCGATCTGGTGCTGCAGGGCCACGACCATTGCTACAGCCGGCTGACAAGCGAAGCCGGAAAAGCCGCTAGCGCGCAGGCGCAGGCTTTGGGAAAAACCCAAGGGCCGGTCTACATCGTCTCGGTGACGGGCGCCAAAATGTACGGCCTCAATGACCGCTCCAAAACCCAGCCCGATCGCGTCGCTGAGGACACCGAGCTCTATCAGAGGATTGACGTGGAGGCCGACCGGCTCGTCTTTCAGGCCTTTACCGCAACCGGCCGGCTCTACGACGGCTTCGAGCTGACGCGGCGGAGAGACGGAACCAAGCAAATCAAAACCTTGCCCGGTGTGACCGGTCCTGAACGCCGCTGCTCAGGCCTAACCGGCCCGGATGGGGCTCCATGCGTTGCACGGGCCAAGGATTGATGGCCTCAAAGCTGAGCAGGCGCCCCGTGCGCCGGCTCAGCCGGTGAGAGCAAGGCGGCGCGCGCTCTGATGAGAACCGGCGGCCGATGTGGCCCCACACCTCATGGCCGGGAGGCCAAGGCCTGAGCGCGGGGCCAGGGAGCAGTTTGGCGGGCCCGGCATAAAGCCGCTGAGAGAGGCAACCGGGAGAGCACGGTGCGCCAGGCGCAGTGCTATCCCGGCTGTTTAAATCCTTCAAGAGCGGCGCATGAAAAAAGCGCAGCGTTCGGGAAACCGTGCCGTGCCGTGCCTGCCGTAGTTTGCGACAAGGCCCTGCCGGCCCACCCCATCTCTTGAGAACAGCCATTTTGGCAATTCGGAAGCGCAATGCGTGCGCACCAGGGCGCATCTGGCACGGGCACGCCTTTTCTACCTGTTGTCATCAGGCCCTGCCCGACAGCCTCTCGATGCTTCTTTAAAAAAATATGGCCGTCCCCGAAAGGGACGGCCAAGGTTCAGGGGTAAATCACGCATGCGAACGAAAGCCGAGGAGCAGGCTTCCGCTGCGAAGGGCTGTTTAGGCACGGTTCATGACGGCCGTATGACGGCCGGCATTATCTTTTCAAAAAAATGCGGTGCTCCCAAAAAAAGAACTGCGGTAAAAAGATCAAGAGAACGGGCAGACGTGCAATTGGCTCGCGCGCCTTCCCCCGCCCTGCCAGAGCCGACCCTGCCGGCCGGCCTCGGATCAGGAAGGCGTTGGAAGGGCTTTTTGAGCCCGAGATTAGCATGCAGACAAGAATCTGCCGCCTCGCGTCTCGCCAACCATGAGCGCACTCAGCCCGGCCTTGTTTTTGAGGGCCAGCTCGGCGCTGCGCCTTGCCCGCGCCTCGGCCGGGCAACTCGCAAAAATAAATGCGCGCAATCAACGATACGCCAATGAGTAATGCTGGCGTAACATAAAGCCTTTAGGGAGACGCACCAGGGCACTCTGGAGGCGATCCAGGCGTGCCGGCGGAATTTGAAGGGGAAGAGAAAAACGGCGGCAGCCTTGTCTGGTCTGCAGGCCCGAAGTCCACGTTTGCCACGACGGCGCAGCTCACCTTGATTTCTTTTGATGCGACCAACCGGGACCTGAAGCACGGGTCTCGGAGCGGTGTCCTGCGCCCTGAATTGCTGTAGGAGTATGAAGTGACGTCTGTGATTACGCGCATGCTGATAACCGCATCCGCTCTTGCGCTGGCTCCGGCCGCACACGCGCAGTCCCTGCCCGAGACCCGCCCGGATCCGGCGAGTGCAAGCCAGGCCAGCGACATCATCGTGACCGGCTCGCGCATCGCGCGCAGCGAACTGGAATCGGCCATGCCGGTCAGTGTCGTCAGGATGGAAGAGGCGGAGCGCTTAGGCCTCACGACCGCCTGGAGCGCGCTGATCCGCGAGCCGGCGATCGCCCCGGGCGTGGGCCGTGGCAATGCGGGCTCGCAAGGGTTCGACGGCGGCACCGCCTCCATCAACCTGCGCAACATGGGCACCAACCGGACCTTGACGCTCATCGACGGGCAGCGCCGGGTCTCCGGCTCGGCGCGAACATCGGCCGTTGATCTCAACATGATCCCGGCAGGGATGATCGAGCGGATCGAGGTGATCACCGGCGGCGCTGCCGCCATCTACGGCGCCGATGCGGTCACGGGTGCGGTCAACATCATCACCAAGCGGGACATCGAGGGCGTTGATCTGAAGGCGACCTACGGCATCTCCCAGCGCGGCGATGCGGCAACCACCTCGGTGTCACTGACGACGGGGACCAAACTGCCGAACGAGCGCGGCTCGCTGAGCGTTGGTGCAACCTATGTCAACAGCAAGGGCCTGACCGTCTATGATCGGGGGTATGCCAACCGGCATATGGTCTACCAGTCGAACCCGGACAACCAGAGCCTGACCGACGGCATCCCGGACTCGATCATCTATGACAACTGGGCGGCGGCCCGGCTGAACAGGTTCCCGACGTTTGTCCACGACAACGTGAACTACGTCTATCGCAACGGCACCGTTCACAAGCAGAACATCAATACCATCTCGACGCCGGGCGAGTATGTGGCGGGCACCGGCGAGTACTATACCGAGGGCACCTTCCCGCTGAACGCCGGTGAGCAGCTGCTCTCCCCGCTCGAGCAGTTCGCGGTTGTCAGCCGCTTCGACTATGACGTGACCGATGCCATCACCTATACGGCCCGCTTCGATTATGGCCATACGGTCTATGACGGCACCAAGACCTATTACCGCGAAGACAGCCGCGCGACCTGGCTGAACGGCGTCGGCGGGGCAACCGCCTCTCTCGACAATCCGTTCCTGCCGGACGCCGTGCGCCAGTTCATGGTGGACAATGACCTGACGCAGCTGCGCCTTGCGCGCATCTATCCCGAGTTCGGCATCCGCCGGGATGTCCAGAAGCGCCATGCCTATACGATCGCAAACGAGCTGGGCGGCGGGCTCACGGGCGACCTCGAGTGGGCGTCCTTCTTCCAGTACGGCCGCTCGGCCAACAATGTCTCCAATCCCGGCACGCTGCGCGCCTCGCGCTGGATTGCCGCGCGCGACGTCATTGCCGATCCCGCGTCGGGCCAGCCGGTCTGCCGCGACGCGGACGCGCGGGCGGCGGGCTGCGTGCCCTACAACGTTTTCGGCTCGGCCGCGCCGACCGCCGAGCAGCGCGACTGGCTCTTTGCAACGCGCCGCGAGAAATGGGTCAACACCCAGACCATCTTTGGCGGCAGCGTCGTCGGGCCGGTCTTTGCCTTGCCCCATGGCGATGTGGAAATGGCGCTGGGCGCCGAGCGGCGGACAGACACGCTTAAGACGCGCGAGGATCCTCTGGCGGTGCCCGGCGAACTTGCTCACTCGGGCGGCGTCACCCAGCATGCGGAAATTGATGCCAAGCTCAAGGTCACCGAGCTGTACGGCGAAATGGTGGTGCCGGTCCTCAAGGACGTGCGCTTTGCCGAGCATCTGGAAATCGAGGGCGCCTATCGCTTCTCGGACTATAACCTTTATGGCTCGACCAACACCTGGAAGCTGGGCGCCACGTGGTCGCCGTTTGGCGGGCTGACGCTGCGGGGCGTGCGCTCGCGCAGCGTGCGCGTCCCCAACTTCGGCGAGCTTTACGAGCCGATCAACACCGGCCCGTCCAACCTCGATGATCCCTGCGAGGCGCAGAACATCTATCGCAGCCCGACGCGCGAGGCCAACTGCCGGGCGCTCGGCATCGATGTGCCGGGCCGGGCCAGCCAGGAGGTCTCGCTCCTCACCCGGGGCGGCAACCCGGATCTTGCGCCCGAGACGTCCAACAGCCTGACGTTCGGCGCCATCTTCCAGCCGCGCTTCGCGCCGGGGCTCGACATCACCCTTGATTACTGGGCCATCAACATCGAGGATGTCATCACCCAGTTCAGCGGCAATCAGATCGCCAACTACTGCGTTGACCTGCCGTCCATCGACAACATCTTCTGCGATGCCATGACCCGCGACCCGAACAGCCCGGTCAAGGCGATCGCCACCATGTCGACCCAGCAGATCAATGCCTCGAAGCTGAAAGCCAAGGGTCTGGATTTTGGCGTCAACTACCGGGGTTTGCTCGGCGCCGGCCAGTTCAGCGTCGGGTTCAAGGGCACCTACCTCATCGACAAGGAGGTCGAGGCCGTCCCCGGCATTCCCGAGAGCATGCTCAAGCAGGTGACGGGCTGGGCCGACCCGCGCTTCCGGGGCAACCTGTTCGCCAGCTATGCGATCGGCAAGTTGAATGCCGCCTGGAACACGACGATCCGGGGCCGCTCGCTCCATGCAACCGATGCGACGTCGGATGAGACCTTCGACACCAACAGGGTCCCGGCCCGCTGGTACCATGACCTGTCGCTGGGCATCAACGTCAGCGAAAACTACCGCCTGACCTTCGGCATCAACAACGTCTTCGACACCCGGCCCCCGCAGGTGCCCGACACTTACACCG
>NZ_DATBUP010000060.1:0-7086 GCF_036515995.1 Pedomonas sp.
ACCGCGCAGGCGCTGCTGGGCGAAGAGTCGTACAACTGCAACCTGGGCGGCAACGCTCGCGTCCCGGTCGGCTCGACCACTGGCTTCAACCACATCTGCGGCAAGGTGAAGTTCGACAAGTCGAAGATGTCGCAGAACATCATGCCGGGCGGCACCCCGAACTTCGGTGGCCTGCTGGCTTCGCAGAACATCATCGGCAAGGATTTCATCGACCACCTCGGCATCGAGCGCCAGGCCTACCAGACCATGCTGATGGGCGACTACGAGTTCTCCAACGGCTACACGCTGTCGGGCTCGTTCGGCCACAACGGCAACAAGTGGGGCGCGCTGACCGACACCTACAACCGTGCAGATGACACTGGCTATTATTCCACCGTGATGCTGGCGTACGACATCGTCAACACCTCGGCGGAACTGCGCCTGGCGTCGGACTCCGACGGTCCGTTCTCCTACATGTTCGGCGGCAACTACTACGACGAGAGCATCAAGTGGCAGATGCGCGCCTTCCGGCCGCAGGGCCTGATGAACCTGAGCCAGCCGACCGACTACCGCGCCGAGACCTTCGGTGTGTTCGGTTCGGCCAGCTATGAGCTGACCGAAGCCCTGAAGCTCAACGCGGAAGCCCGCTATCAGTGGGACACCATCAACCACGTGGTGATGACCCCGACCGGTTCGGATCTGGAGAAGACCTTCAAGTCCTTCTCGCCGCGCGTCATCCTGAACTATGAAGTGACCCGCGACATCTCCACCTACGTGTCGTGGTCGAAGGGCACCCGTCCGGGCACCTTCAACTCCAACTTCACCGCGTTCAGCCCCGAGGTTCAGGCTCAGCTGACCGCCAACGCCGGCCGCGATATTCCGGTCGCCGTGGCGGAAGAAAAGCTGACCATGTACGAACTGGGCGTGAAGGGCGACTTCTTCGACCGTCGTCTGCGCCTGATGACCGCCTTCTACTATGGCGAATGGCGCGATCGTCAGATCAACCAGAATCTGGCGTACAACGTTGGCGGCACCACCTCGACTGCAACCATCACCTTCCCGGACGGTTCGACCAACCTGTGGGGTGTTGAAGTCGAGGGTACCTTCCACGCCACCGACAACCTGACGTTCGACGGCACCTTCAACTGGGCCAAGACGGACATCCGCTTCACCAGCTGCTCCGAGTGCCTTGCCATTGACGGCGTGGCCAACCCGGTCGGCAACCTGATGGAGCGCTATCCGGAGTTCTCGGGCTCGATGGCGGCGACCTACACCCAGCCGATCAACGAGGACTGGGACGGCATGGTGCGCCTCGACTACGTCTACACGGGCAAGCAGTACGCCACCTCGTCCAACGTCACCTACATCGGTGATGCTCACAAGGTGAACCTGCGTGCAGGCATCAACAACGAAACCTACACTCTGGAAGTGTTCGTGCGGAACCTCTTCAACGAGAAGACTCCGTCGAACCTCCTGCGCAACACCAACCCGAACGGCAGCGCGCTGCAGGGCCTGAACACCATTGTTCTGGCCGCACCGGAGCGTCGGACCGTGGGCGTTCGTGGCGTGGTGAAGTTCTAAGACTTCCCTGCCAGACGGTTGCGTCTGATTGAAAACCCCGGCAGCTTCCAAGGCTGCCGGGGTTTTCTTTTGTTTCCGGAACGAGCAACGGGCTGCAATAATCGTCAGCCGGATAAAACCCGAACTTTTGCGCGTTTGCGCGCAGTCGTGCAATAAAGTTGCACCTTCATAGGGAAAGGGAGTCGTGTCGCGTGAAAGCACAAACAGAAGCGACTGGGCACGGTGAGGCAAGCGCGGCGACGGAAGTTCGGTTGCCGCTGGCCGTATGCCTTGGGTTTGGCGTCGGTTCGCTTGGCATTGCCATTCTACTCAATACGATCACGACTTTCTTCCCGGCGTTGATGACAACGGTGCTGGGGCAGTCTGCCGCGCTCGCGGGCCTGCTGCTGACCATTTCCAAGCTCTACGACGTATTTGCGGATATCGTGATCGGCGTGGCGAGCGACCGTACGAAATCTCGCTGGGGGCGGCGGCGTCCCTACCTGCTGGCCGGTGCCGTCGTCTCGGCGTTCTCCTTTCTCATGATCTTCATGCCACCCTCGCTGGAGGGCAACGCGCTCATCATCTACATGGCGATCGCGCTGATCATCTATTCGACCGGTTATTCGCTGTTTGCCGTTCCGTACATCGCCATGGCGGGCGAAATGACCGACGACTACAACGAGCGCACCCGCCTGCTATCGTTCCGCACGTTCTTCGTTGCAGTCGGCCAGATGGCTGGCATGGCAGGCACTGCCGCGCTGGTGGACTGGGTCGGCGGCGGCGAGCGGGGCTACGCCGTCCTCGGCGCGGCCTGTGCGTCCGTCATCTTTACGGCCATGACCATCTGCTTCTTCGGCACCAGCAAGGCGCGCCGCGCCGAGGCGCAGCCGAAATCGCACATGCCGGGCATGGAACAGGTGCGCTCCTTGTGGAACAACAAGCCGTTCGTGCTCCTGATCGGCGCGAAGGTGACCCAGTTTCTGGCAATCTCCATCTTTACCACGACCAAGCTGCTGTTCCTGCTCAATGTGATGAAGGTCGGCTACACCGGGCTGATGCACCTGAGCATCTCGCAGAACATCGTCGGCATGATTTCGGTTCCGCTCTGGACCTGGATCGGGAAGCGCTACGGCAAGACCAAGGGCTATATGGCGGCAATCATCCTGCTCACCGTCATGTACCTGAGCTGGCTCCTGACCGGTCCTACCAACAACATCTGGGATCTGTGGCTGCGCGGCGCACTGAACGGTCTGGCCGCAACCGGTACGACGCTGATGTCGATCTCGATGCTGCCTGACGTGATGGAGTATGATCGCAAGGTTACCGGCGAACGCCGCGAAGGCGTGTTCTCCTCCATCTATGCGATGGTCGAGAAGCTGTCGTTTGCAATCGGGCCGGGCCTCATTGGTCTCATTCTTGCCATGGCTGGCTATGCCGCCACCACCGGCGGAGCGGTCGTCGAGCAGTCGGCGGACGCTGTCCAAGCCCTGTATCTGGGTATGGCCGTCATTCCGGCGATCCTGGCTGGCGTCAGCTTCTTCTTCATGATGAACTACAAGCTGGACGCCAAGGCGCTTAAGGAGCTGAAGGCGAAATGAGCATCCCGCAGCATGTCGTGAATGTGAATATCAGCCGTCCGGACCCGAGGCTCGTTGCCCGGTTCCGGGCGCTGAAGACCGAAGTTGTTCTTCCGCTGCTGCCAGAACCGTTGTTAATGGACGGTGCGATCCGTCCGCTGTTGAACGAGTGGACGGCGGTCGGGCCTGCCGTGACCGTCGCGCCGACAGGCACCGACATGATGATGTCGATTGCAGCAACTGGCATCGCCAAGCCAGGAGACGTCATCGTGGTTGCCGCTGGCGGCCTGGCCGGAGACGGCTTTGCTGCCTGGGGGGGTGGATTGACCCTCTCTGCGCGCCATAAGGACGTGGCTGGCGTGGTGATTGACGGCCTCGTTCAAGACGCGCCGGCAATTCAAACCCGCGAGGTGCCCGTTTTCTGTAGGGGCTCCACACTGCGTTATCGCATGGCGGCCAAACCGGGATCCGTGAATGTGCCGGTCAGTTGCGGTGGTGTTACGGTTCACCCGGGCGATTTGGTTATCGCGGACCGGGACGGGGTGATGGTGATTCCCCAGCACCTGCTGGAGGGCATTATCGAAGCCGCCGAGGAACGCACGGCCTATCTGGCCCATAACCAGAAGCGCATGCGGGAAGAGAAGCTGACGCTTTTCGACCTGCGCGGCGGCCGTGAGCTGTTCCTCAAGGCCGGTATTGAGTGGAACGAGTAAAAGGGGACATCGCATGGATGTGAAACTGGCGCAGCGTGGCCGGGCCCTCATGGACTTCGAGGTCACCGCACGGCAGACGGCGAACCGTCTCCAGCGCGACGTCGAGGCCGAACTGGCTGCGAAGGGCATTACGGCGGATACACTGCCGGATGACATGGACGAACGCCATCGCGTCATTGATGCAGCCCTGGTGAATTCTGATGTCTATCGTACCCGGGGGCTCCTGGGGGATTACTGCTGGACCTACCATGGCGTTAGTGCCGAGGAGGCGTTCGAGGAAATCAAGGAGCAGGTTGCCGATCAGCTGGCGCTGACGGAGAACGGTCCCACCACGATCGACTACCGCGACGGCTTCAGTGCACCGGACTACTGGGCCAAGAGCTGGTTCCACCGCACCCATGGCGGTTGGGACGGCAACCCGCATCATGGCTTCATCCACGGCGAGATCGTTCACAAGAAATACGTCTCCAAGGTCTATCCGGGCGACGTCTATGGCGCACGCCGTCAAGTCGCACGCCTTGCGCCGCGCACCGATTACAAGAAGATCCTCGAAATCGGCACCTCGTCGGGTCACTACACGGTGGCGCTCTCCGAGGTATTCCCTGATGCGGAGATCTGGGGCATTGACCCGTCTCCGCGCATGCTGGAGCAGGCCCAGCGCGTCGGCAATGAACTTGGAAAGAAGTGGAATCTCGTCGTTGGTGTCGGCGAGGACACCGGCTTTGAAGACGAGAGCTTCGACATGGTGACGTCCTACGCCATTCACCATGAGATTCCGCCGCGGATCGTCGATGCCTTCTTCAAGGAAGCCTACCGTATCCTGAAGCCGGGCGGCACTGTGCTGATGGCTGATGTGACCCGTTATGACGACATCGACAAGCTGGCGTCCTGGCGTTTCGACTGGCTTGCCAAGTATGGCGGGGAGCCTTTCTGGCGTGCAACGGCTTCGATGGATTTCGGACCTCACTGCGAGGCCGCTGGGTTTGTCGATGTGAAGACCGGCTGCTTCGAGCCGCTGAAGGTTCCCTACTACGTTGTTGGAGTGAAGCCGGAATGAGCAAGAATCGTCCGACCGATCCGCCGGCCCGTCAGTTTCTGGGCGAGGATCAGATCGACAATCTGGGCACGGCGGTCCTTGTACTCGCGCGCGAACTCTGGGTTGTGAAGGATCGCATGGCCATCATGGAGAAGGTGCTGGAACAGCACGGCATTTCGGCCAGTCAGATCAACAGCTTTCAGCCGGACGCAGTTTTCGAGGCCGAGCTGAAGACGCAGCGCCAGCACCTGATCGACACGGTTGTCAGTGCGCTGTCTGGCAAGACCGAAGGCTAACGCTGGCGTCGTTCGGGACCACGTGGAATCCTCTGCGTAGGCCGATGTAAACATAAAGCCGCACCACCCCGGGTGGTGCGGCTTTATCATGTGTGCTGTGCGGCCGAGCAGCCAGAGGACCTATCTGCTGAGAAATTCGTGGACCAGCCCGGCAATGCGCCCCGTTTCCAGATCGAACAGGCCGTGGCCGAGGCCAGGCAGCTCCACGTAGCGCGCACCTTGCACGCGAGCGCAATTGTCCCGGGTGGGAATCCACAGGTCATCCTCAGGGTTAAGGATGAGGGTCTCATGGCTCAGGCCATCGAGCGCGGCCTGGAAATCGTAGCGGTATACCGCATCATATCCCCACGGCGCCCGGGCTCCCGGACGCAGGTTCTCCGTCAGTGATGCATGCTTCCAGTCCGGGCTGACTCGCGGATCGAAGAGGGACTGCATCAGCTGCCACATGGCAGTGAGATGTGAGCCGTCTTCCTGGGGGCCGCGCCAGCTTTTCAGATTCTCGAGCTTCTGCCGCCGGGTGTCGGCATCATAGGCAGCCAGCGAAACGAGAACAAGCCGACGCACCCGGTCAGGGTGAAGCCGTGCCATGGCTGTCGCGATGACGGACCCGGTATGGTAGCCAAGGATATCCACCGGGCCTTGGGGAATTTTTCCGCCCAGTGCCAGCTGTTCGAGGACATGGATCATCTCGCCTGCCAGATCCTCGATGGAGGCTGGCGCCGGGGGCGCATCGCTTGCGCCGTAGCCGGGCGTATCGGGTGCAATGGCCGTGCGATCGCGGCCAAGCTCCTGCATGAGGCCTTGGTAGATCCAGCCGGATTTGGGCGTTGGATGCAAAAGAAGGAGCGGCGTGCTGCCGCTCCTTGCTTCCGTTACCCTCAGATGGATTTGCCCCCACCGTCCATCGATGTAGGACCGGCGGACCGATGCGGCGGCACTGCTCATGCGTCCGCCTTTCCGGGCAGAACGCGCAGGGACGTATCGCAGCTGGTCAGCGGCTCCACGCCATTGGCCGTGACAAGCAGCTGGTCTTCCATGTGCAGGTTGCCCCAGCCGATTTCATAGTACGGCATGTCGAGAGACAGACACATGTTTTCTTCCAGAACGAACTCGCCGTTTCCGCCAGGCAGGGTGGGGCCGATGGGCAGCTTGTGGTCGGAATGCTCCAGGCCGAGCGAGTGCGGCGTGCAGAAGAAAAAGCCTTCAAAGCCCGCCTTGCGCACGGCCTGCACGACCGCATCGGTCAACTCGCGCCCGGTCAGGCCCGGCCGGATCATCTCCAGTGCGGTCTGGCAGCCGATCTCGATGGCCCTGACGCGCTTCAGGGTTTCCTTGTCCGGCTCACCACAGAAGGCGATGCGGCCGAGGTCGCCATGATAGTACTGATAATGACACAGACCGTCGAACGTTAGGGTCTTGCCCTCCAGCACCGTGCCGAGATTGTTGTTCGTGCCATGCTGACCGGTCGCCAGATAGATCGGGCGGCCGCCGCGCTTGCAGATCTCGACATTGTAAATGATTTCCAGTTCGGTGCGGGGCATGCCGACCTGCACCTGGGCGATCGTGGCGTTCAAGGCCTCTTCATTCATCGAGGCGACCTTGCGCAGCAGCTCGACTTCTGCCGGGCTCTTGACCATGCGGATTTCACGGAACGTCGTGTAGGCGTCGCGGACCTGAACATCCTTCAGTCCGATTTCCTGAAGCCACGGGCCGACCCGCGGATCATCGGCACCCAGCTTGCCGTTCGCGTAGCCAGCCTGCTGAATGGCTTTCTTGAGCGCATAAAGGGCGTTGACCGAAGCGTTGCCTCGGTTGTTTTCCATATGCTTGAGGTATTCCTCGTCACGCGGAGAAAGGCTATTGTAATTGATTGGCCACTTCATGCCGTATTCGACATGCTCGGGGTCTTCGACCTCGGGATC
>NZ_DATBUP010000061.1:0-2878 GCF_036515995.1 Pedomonas sp.
GTTTTCTCGCCCGTGCCGGTCCTTGCCATGAGGATGCCCTTGGCAGCACCCTGAAAGCCGGTGATGAAGGCCTTGCGCCCGTTGATGATCCAGCCATCCCCCTCCTGACGGGCCGTCGTCTTGAGCATCGACGGGTCCGAGCCCGCGCCATCCTCGGACGCAGGTTCGGTCATGAGGAAGGCCGACCGGACCGATCCGTCGATGAGCGGCTGCAGAAACTGCGCCCTCTGTTCTGCGGTCGCAACCTTCCCGAGAAGGAACATGTTGCCTTCATCCGGCGCCGCGACATTGACGGCGAGCGGGCCAAGCGGAGACAGGCCCGCCGCGCGCAGCACGAGCGCGGTGCCGCGGTGAGACAGGTGGCTGCCGTCCGAGCCCACATGCGCCGTCAGAACGCCGGCTTCCCGCGCCTTGGCGCGAAGACGGGTCACGAGTTCATCGTCCGGGCCATGCGCGCCGCGGCAGACAGTCTGCTCAAACGGGATCACCACGGATCTGACGAACGCCTCTACCCGCGCAGCGATGAGCCGCGCTTCCTCCAAATCTTCTGCGTGCATGATCCCATCCACCCCCAGCCGATGATGGATCAGTCTGCCAACGGATCAGCCCCCAGACAACCGGTACTGTTCAGCCGCCACCCGCAAAGCTCCCCGAACTGATAGCCATAATACTCTTTGGTCTATTATTGGTCGGATACTATGCTGCAGGAGGGCAAACCTTGGCAGGATTGCAGTGATGACTTTGCATTCACATCTGCGGCGGGAAGTTCATTACGGACGCGTGGTCAGCGCTCATTCCGACCGGCCGGGAACAGTGCTGGATATGCTCAGCGCGGCCGTTGCGAGCGCACCGGAACGGACAGCAGTGGTCGACGGTGCCCTTCGGCTTACGTATGCAGAAGTCGACGGACATGTCGCCACGTGCGCCGCGGCGTTGGCCTCGTATGGCGTCAAAGCGGGCGACCGCGTGGCGCTGCTCCTTGCCAACCGTGCCGATGTCCTGGTCCTCATGCTCGCTGCCGCGCGGATCGGGGCCATCACGGTTCCCATGAACATCCGGCAGAAACCGCCGGAGACCGCATATGCGCTCAACGCTTCGGGAGCGATCCTCCTATGTCATGAGGCAGGGCTCGCCGGAGAGCTTCCCCTCCCGGAGGACGTGCCAGCTCTCAGGCATTGCATTGCGGTCGATGACGACCTCCGGATATGGCAGCACGCCGCAGTACAACGAGAACCCGCTGAGGCCGAGCCGAGCGAGGAGATGCCATTCTGCATTCTCTACACCTCTGGCACGACCGGGCGCCCAAAGGGCGCGCTCATCACCCACCTCGGGGTTCTGACCAGCGTCCTCGGGGCGCAGCAGACGCTTGGTCTTGAGGACGGGGAAGTGACGGTCATGCCGGTTCCCGCCTCTCATATCACCGGTATCGTCCTGCAGTTGATGCTCACGCTGAGGGTCGCAGGCACACTCATCCTCATGCGCGAGTTCAAGGCCCGCCGTTTCCTCGAGATCGCCTCGCGCGAAGGAATGACCTTCACCAGCATGGTACCCGCCATGTACGTCCTGTGCCTGATGGACGACGCCTATGATAGCTTCGACCTTTCCCATTGGCGGGTCGGCACCTTCGGCGGCGCCCCGATGCCGGACAGTGTTATCGCTGACCTTGCGAGGCGCAACCCGGCATTGCGGCTGTCCAACATCTACGGCGCGACGGAGACAACCTCGCCCGCCGTCATCATGCCGGCAGCGGAGACGGCGGAGCGGAGCCATCAGGTGGGCCGGCCCCTGCCCTACTGCGAGCTTCTGATCATGGACGATGAGGGACGGGAGGTGCCGAGAGGTCAGCAGGGCGAGATATGGATCGCCGGCCCGATGGTCATTCCCTGCTACTGGAATGACCCGGAGGCGACGGCCTCCGCCTTCGTCGGCGGGCATTGGCGCTCGGGCGACATCGGCTCGCTTGATGAAGACGGCTTTCTCCAGCTCTTCGACCGCAAGAAGGATATGATCAACCGCGGCGGCTTCAAGATCTATTCGGTTGAGGTGGAGAATGTGCTGGCATCCCACCCGTCGGTTATCGAGGTCGGCGTGGTCGGCCGGCCATGCCCGGTTCTGGGCGAGCGGTCCGAGGCATTCGTCTACGTTCGGGAAGCGATTGCGGACGACGCCCTGCGCGCTTACTGCGCCGCGCGTCTCTCCGATTACAAGATCCCTGATGCCTTCACCATTCTGTCCGAGGCGCTGCCGCGCAATGCCAATGGCAAGTTGCTCAAGACCGCGCTTCGCGAACAGGCCATGGCGCGGTTGCAGAAGACCGGTACTGCTGCCAGCTGACAAAACGCCAAAAGCCAGCCCTTGGGGCTGGCTTTGGCGTATTTGGTTGCGGGGGCCGGATTTACCGCGTCGCTTTGCTCCGCGTTGACCGTCGGCGCGTCGCGCCTTGGTCCGAACAGTCGGCTCGCATCGAGACCCGCGGCAATCAGGACCACAAAAAAGCGCCCCCCAGGGGGCGCTTTTTTATTGTCTGGTTGCGGGGGCCGGATTTGAACCGACGACCTTCAGGTTATGAGCCTGACGAGCTACCGGGCTGCTCCACCCCGCGATGAACTGGTTGTGTGGGTGCTCGGGCCTGCAAGAACATGGCAGGCCACGCCGGTGGTGGTTGTTTGAGCATTGTGAACGGGTTTGTGTGAAGCCTTCTTCTGAGCCTGGCGGCGTCCGACTCTCCCAACGCTTGAGCGTTAGTACCATGGGCGCTGCCTGGTTTCACGGCCGAGTTCGAGATGGGATCGGGTGGGGCACAGGCGCTATGGCCACCAGGCTGAGGAGAAGGCTTGGGCTGTTCCTTTTGGGAACAGATCTGACAAGAGGCGGTGTG
>NZ_DATBUP010000062.1:0-6130 GCF_036515995.1 Pedomonas sp.
CCTCAGATACCCCTGCACGCCGCCCGTCGACCTGGTTTGCAGGCGCGGGCGGCATCGCCTCGCGCTGATCGCCCGCGCGAGCCCGCCGGTAGAGGACGCCGCTTGACGTCACGAGCGTTTGATACGGCGCATGCGACCAGAGCGGAGGATCCGACGGGCCCGTCAGCAGCCAGCCGCCCTCGGCCAGACAGTCGAACAGGCGCTGCGCCACGGCCCTTGTCGTTGCCTCATCCAGATAGATCAGCACATTGCGGCAGAGAATAAGATCCATCCGGGTGAGGCCATCCCTGGGAAGTGGCCTGAAGTCGGATGCAAGGTTCAGGTAGCGGAACCGAACGCGCGCGCGGATGCGGTCGGCCATGCTATAGCGCTCTCCCTTTTTCAGGAAATAACGCGCCGCCAGCGGCCCGGCATCCTGCCCCCGCAGGGACCAGGGGCCGTAGACGGCGGCGCGCGCCTTCTCCAGCGCGCTTTCAGAAATATCCGTTGCCAGAATGTCGGCCCGCGCCGCCATGCCCTCTTCTTCCAGAAGAATGGCAAGCGAATAGGCTTCCTCGCCCGTGGCGCATCCCGCGCTCCAGAGGCGCAGCAGCGCATCCGGTGCCCGCTCTTCCTGCAAGGCAGGCAGGATTGTCTTTCGGATCAGCGCAAAGAGATCCGGGTCGCGAAAGAAGTAGGTCTCGCCGACCGTGAATTCATCAATGACCGTCTGCAGGACTGTGCTATTGGTCCGCAGCAGATCCAGCATCATCAAGGGGCCGTGCAGCCCTTGTGCCGCCATGACCTGATACAGCCGGGTCTCGGCTCCTTTGCGCTTCTCAGGCGGCACAAACAGCCCGAAGCGCGCCTGCAGGTAGTCGATCACGCCCTCCATGTGGGCACTCGCAGGGCCAGGGGTCATCAAGCCTCCCCTGCCTGCGCCAATGCATCACCTAGCGCTTCGCTTTCCATCGCCGTGAGAAAGCTCGCCATGGCGGTGATCACGACAAGCCCGCGCTCCAGTTTGGCGATCCCTGAAATACCACCGGCCACTTCAACCACCGACTGGATGACCTGCAGGTCCTCTGGCGAGACGGATGTCAACCCGTTGACCCGATCGACACGCAGGGCCGCTGTCCTGTCACCGGCCTGAACGATGAGCAGATGGTCCGTCATTCGCAACGGTGCAGGCGGCAAACTGAAGCGCATGCGCAGATCAAAGACCGGCACGACATCACCCCGCAGGTTGATGATGCCCTCCACGCACGCGGGTGCTCGCGCCAGCGGGGTGATCGTAACGGCGCGCGTGGCCTCGACCATGTCCTCCAGCCAAAGCCCGAACATCTGGGCATCAAGGCTGAAGGTGACAAGCTTACGCATCAAGACATCCTGCGCACTCAAGCGACCAATTATTAATTAAAGAATATTAGTCGATTGAGCGGGAAGGCAAGGCCACGGCAGGCAGGCGCAGAAAAAGCCCTGAGCATGCGAGCCATCCCGGCCCGGCCGGCCCGCCGGCGTTCATGATCCTTCCCTGACTGTCCGGATGCACGCAGGGTAACGCCGCCAGTCCGGCGTCGTCAGTCCAGACGGCAACGGCGTGGCATTTGAGCTCAAGAGCGGATGCACCCTTGCTCGTCCTCACCGGCCATCACCGCAGGAGCTTGTTGACGAGCGCAATGAGTTCGCCCTCGCGGCGAACCCCGGTCTTGCGAAAGATCGTCTTGAACTGGGAATTGACGGTCTCGGCAGAGGCACCGCGCTGCTGTGCGATCTCGTCCCGGGACTGGCCGCGCGCGGCCCGGATCGCAACGTCTGCCTCGGCATTGGTCAGCCCCAGCGCATCCGAGAGGAGAGCGCTGTGATCGGGCGCCAGATCCTGCGGCATCCGGATCGTGACGAGCGCGCGTGGCTCAAACCCAAAACTCCAGTCCCGCCTGGGCAAGGCAAAGATCTCGCACAGGTGGAAGCTCTCCTGGGTGTAATCCTCCCCGAGCCAAAACCGCTGCGGAAGGGCGGGTCGCTCGCTGCTCAGAACCGTGGCGAGCGCATTTTGAAAAACCCGATCCTCTTGCGGCCTTGATGCCGACAAGCGCCCTGCAATGAGGCGCAGGCTGCCATGATCCCTCAGCCAGCCCTCAGCCATGGCCGTCAATGCCGCGACCCGTCCTGTGCCATCGCATACAAATGCCGCCGTGCCCACCGCCTCCAGCGAGCCGCTGACCAGCTGTGCGCCCTGGTTATCCAGCGCACGCTGCATCTGAATTGCAGAGAGCACATGTGGCGCAGCGGCGCTGAAAACGGCGCGCTCGTCTTCGTTGGTTGGCCCGTCGGCTTCGGACCGCAGGGCAGCCAGCCCGATGAACATGCCCTGATTTTGCAGCAGCACCGTCTGACAGCCGTACACCGCTTCATAGCGCGCGGCAAAGTCGTCGTAGATATTGGACCTTTTCATGCCCTGCCGGGCACGGGCGTAATCGACCTCACTGCTGATCTCAAGCGGCGCCCGGGTGGCAGCGACCCGCCAGTTGATGGCCGGGTCGCCACCGCCGATGCGCACAAACCCTTCGATGAAGCCGTCGATCACGTCGCTCGTCCAGTTGAAGGGAATGGCATGCGGGCCGCCGATGCCTAAAAGCTGCATACGCGAGGAGCGAGTCTGACGCGCCAATTCCTTGAGGGCAATATCCCAGCCCGCGGGCTCAAATGGCGCGGCGGCAAAGGCCCGGACCGCCAGCGTCTCTGCCTGATCAGTCGCCATGTCGCACCTCACCTACGCAGCGTTTCTCCTCCGGCGCTTACAGATCAGAGATTAAAATATTATGATTAAAATAATAGCATTTTTTGCTCTGCGTACCATGATCCTGGGATGAAACCCTGTCCGTCCCACAGTAGCGCTTGCCGGTGCAGCGGGGCGCAAAACCTGGCCGAGCTGGCCTGCGCCCCTTCATAACAGGGGGCAACTACTGTGAAAAATCCGACACGCAAACGCTATCTTCACTCAACCGCGCTCGTTGCAATGACCCAGCTCATGCTGATCCCGGCGGCACAGGCGACGGACTATGGCCTCCATCATCCGGATGGCAGCCATCTCATTTTGAATGTGGCAGCGGGTCAGAGCTACACGGGCAACCTGACCGGGATCCTCGCCGAGTTCGGCCGGGCGAGCATCACCAATGCCGGCACCATTCGCGGCAATGGCGGCTCGGACAGCGCAACGTCGCTGCCCGATTCCGGCATTATCCTTGGCCAGGCCAACTCCAGTGTCGTCAACAACGGGATCATTTCCGGCGCGAACACAGGCATTACAACCATCTATGCCTGGGATGGAGTTGCAGGGGCTCACCTCGGCAAGGCCCGCAATACGCTCGTCGAGAACACCGGCTCCATCATTGGCGACCAGAACGACGGTGTCCGGCTGATCGGCGGCGGCACGGTCACCAACAGCGGCACCATCGAAGGCCGCACCAGTCCCTGGGCCGACGGTATCTCGATCTACGCCTTTGCCGATCAGGACACGACGGGCCAGACCTCGCTTGCCACGGTGGCCAACGCCGCCGGCGGCACCATTGCCGGCGCACGCTTCGGCCTGGCTCTTTCGGTGGGCGCGGCGGTCGAGAACGACGGCACGATCACCGGCGACGTGGGCGGCGTCATGATCCAGTCGGATCCTGACCAGCCGCACCTGAGCGCCACCGTCGCCAATCGCGCAACCATCTCAGGGGGCGATGGCCTCTGGTTCGGCGGCTACCTCGCCTCCGCCGCGGTGACCAACTCCGGCACCATCGAGGGTACCGGCAATGCCGGCATCTTCCATGGCACCACCTCCACACTCACGCTGACCAATGCGACGGATGGCGTCATCACCGGCGCTCTGTCGGGCGTGATGGCAGAGTACGGTGCCGTGGTCATCGACAATGCCGGCACCATCCGCGGCAACGGCACGTCCGACAGCGCAACATCCCTGCCGGACGGCGGCATCGTGCTTGCCCAGCCGGGCTCGAAAATCGTCAACAGCGGGACGATCTCCGGCGCCAACGTCGGGATCACGACGATCTCGGCCTGGGACGATGATGCAGGCGCGCCTGTGGGCAAGGCCCGCAATACGCTCGTTGAGAACACCGGCTCCATTATCGGCGACCAGAACGACGGTGTCCGACTGATCGGCGGCGGCACGGTCACCAACAGCGGCACCATCGAAGGCCGCGCCAGCCCCTGGGCCGACGGCATCTCGATCTACGCCTTTGCCGATCAGGACACGACGGGCCAGACCTCGCTTGCCACCGTGGCCAACGCCGCCGGCGGCACCATTGCCGGCGCACGCTTCGGCCTGGCCCTGTCAGCAGGCGGCAACATCGAGAACGACGGCACGATTACCGGCGACGTGGGCGGCCTTTTTATTCAGTCTGAAAGTCGCCAGCCGGACATGGTCGGCACCGTGACCAACCGCGGGACCATTATGGGCGGCGATGGTGTTCAGTTCATCGGCTATCTGAAATCCGCCGACCTGATCAACACCGGGGTCATCACCGGCACCAGCGGTGCGGCGGTGTTCTCCATTACCCAGACGACATTGACAAATGCAGGCACGCTGCAGGGCGCAGGCGGTACGGCCGTTGCCCTGGGCGAGTTTGACGACACGGTGATCCTCAAGACCGGCTCAAAGGTCATCGGCATTCTCGATGCTGGCGCTGGAGACGATCTCCTCCGCCTCTCGGGCACTGTCGATGCAGCCACCGCCAGCCAGACGCTGACGCGGGCGGATGGCTTTGAGACCCTGCATGTGGCAAGCGGCTACTGGTCAACCGAGGGATGGGTTGGCGCGTTTGACGGTGTCTCGATCGATGCAGGCGCCACCTTGCGCGTCAATCAGGCCAACCTTGAGGACGGCGCCTGGAGCCCGATCCATACCAACCAGGTGGTGAACCACGGCCTGCTTGTGTTCAACATCGATGACGTGGAAGCGTTCGATGGGGCCGAAAGCCTCGTTATCAGCGGCGCTGGCACCGTGCGGCTGGACGGCGAGGCCATCCTCCATGTCGCCAACAGCAATATTCGCCACACCGGGGGCACGGAAATCGTCAACGGCGGCATCGTTCTGACCGGCTCACTGGCAGGCGATGTGACAACCAGCAATGATGGCGTCTTTGTTATCGGCGATGGCGGCACGGACGGCATCTTCACCGGCAACCTCATCAACAATGGCCAGTTCGTCTTTAACCGGACCGATGACTACGATTTTCTGGGTAACTTCTCCGGCAGCGGCAGCTTTGAGAAGCGCGGCGCCGGCACCCTCACCTTTGCCGGCGGTTACAACTTTACCGGCGTCACCCGCATTCTCGACGGCTTTGTAAAATTTGCCGGAGAAATGGACCCGGGCACCCAGCTTGACGTGGGCAGCGGGGCACTTGACCTCAGCGGTGGCCAGCATACGGTGGCCGGGCTTGCCGGCACCGGCGGCAGCATCAACATCGACAATGGTGCGCTCACGGTCAATCAGGCGAGCAACACGGAATTTGCGGGTGCCATTGCAGGCAGCGGCGGATTCAACAAGACCGGCAGCGGTCGTCTCAACTTGACCGGCACGAGCACCTACAGCGGACCAACGACGGTCAGCGACGGCACCCTCTCGGTCAACGGTTCGGTTGCCTCGACCGTCACGGTCGAGGGCGGCGCGCTTGGCGGCAACGGCACGGTCGGCGGCATTATTGCGGCCACAGGCGGCACGGTTG
The DNA here is from genome assembly GCF_036515995.1 of Pedomonas sp. Taxonomy (NCBI): domain Bacteria; kingdom Pseudomonadati; phylum Pseudomonadota; class Alphaproteobacteria; order Sphingomonadales; family Pedomonadaceae; genus Pedomonas; species Pedomonas sp. The sequence continues at coordinate 5,712 of NZ_DATBUP010000062.1, forward strand.
CGCCGGGCAATTCCATCGGTCACCTGCGGGTTGCCGGCAACGTCGCATTCACCGACGGCTCCGTCTATGCGGTCGAGGCAACGGCCGACGGCGAGGCCGACCGCATCACCGCAACCGGCTCGGCAACGATCAATGGCGGCACCCTCAGCGTCCTGGCGGCCGAGGGCCGATATGCGGCCCGCACGGGCTATACGGTCCTCATCGCAGAGAATGGCATTACAGGCACCTTCAGCGAGGTCACATCCAACCTGGCGTTTCTCACGTCGGTCCTCTCCTATAGCAACACGTCGGTCACGCTCGATCTGCTGCGCAACGACATCAGCTTTGCAAGTCTTGCGGCCACAGCCAACCAGCGCCAGAGTGCTGCTGCCGTCCAGGCGCTGGGTGCAGGCAACAGCCTGTTCGAGGCGGTTCTGGTG
>NZ_DATBUP010000063.1:0-6395 GCF_036515995.1 Pedomonas sp.
GCCAAAGCGGCGGCGGGTTCAAGATCCGTTTGCAGCGGGGGCGGGCAGGCGCTCAGCCGCTGCGCCGCATCCAGCATGGAGGCCTCGAACAACCCGGCCTTGTTGCGGAAGTGCCGGTAAAGCGTGCCCCGGCCCACGCGCGCGATACTGCCGATCTCATCAAGGCTGACCCCCTGATAGCCATGGGCGAAGAAATGATCCCGCGCGACGTCCAGCAGCATCAGGATGTGAGAAGGCCTGTCCTGGGGTGGCTTGAGCCTGCCCCAGTTGGCGTCCGCCGCGTCCGGGACCACTGGCACTGCGATCACGGTGGTCGTGCTGCATCCGTCGAGAAACAGGCGCGCAACCCGCTCAGCGATCCTGGTCCGCTCTGCATCATCCGGCGCTGGCCAGCCCATGAGGGAGCGGGCGCCTTCTACTGCGAGCGACCCGAAGTCGGCGGCCAATTCAAGCGGTATGGGGACTGGCTTGCCGGCATCTGCTGCGAACTCTGAGAGCTTCTGCTGGAGGGGCAGGAGCCCGGCCAGGGAGTCGTTCTGGAGCGCAATTGCGATGTCAGGCACCGTGCGCGCAATTGCGATGGACAGCCAGGTGGCGGACAAAAATCCGCCGTTGATCGTCGCGTCCTGTATGATCCGGGCGTACTCGGTCAGGACGACCTCCGGATCGGCAGACTTGCGCGAAAGGCCAGAGGCAGATGTCTGGAAGGACGCACGCAGACTGGCCAGCGCTGCCCGCAACAGTGCCGTTTTGTCCGGAAAATGCCGATAGATGGTCTCCTTGCTGACCCCGGTCAGGCGTGCAAGTCCGTCTATGCTGACGGCATCGAAGCCGTTTTCCATGAACTCGCGACGCGCGGTCTCGACAAGAAGCAGCACCCGAGGAGACGGCATTGTTCCGTCGGGTAGCCAGGGTGCCAGGGTTGGGGTCGCCGCCAAGTCCGTCATGAGAACCGTTCTAGCGCGTCGGGGGGGCAGGCTACATCAAGTTTTTTCTCTCTTGTCTATAACCGAACGGTACAATACCGTTCGGTTATAAGGTGCAGGAGGATCGCGCATCATGTCACTGCCTCTGTCTATAGCTGCTCGCCCTCTCGAGCCCTTCGGGCTGGAAATCGAGCGCGACCTGGCGCGCCCGCTCTCTCCGGAGGACGAGGCAGAGCTTCGCCAGCTGCTGGCCACGCACAAGCTGTTGCTCTTTCGCAGGCAAAGCCTCTCGGAGGCCGATCAGGTTCGGGTCATGGGGGCACTCGGCCGTGTGCTGGGTGCCCGGGGCGAGTACCGCGAGATCTCGTCTGACGGCAATCTGGGCGCGGGACCTCTTGCCTACCATAGTGACCTTGCCTTCACTGACGAGCCGTTCAAAGTGCTCTCCCTCCATGCGCTCGAGGTGAATGACAACGAGAGCTGGACGAGCTTTGCCAATGGCGTGACGGTGCTGGGTAAGCTGGGGCCCCAGCTGCGCGCGGCTGTTCAGCACCATGAGGCGCTGACGGTGATCTCGGTCGTCCAGAGCCACCGGGACGTCGAATTCGACCCCGCCCCGTTTCTGCCGCAGCAGCGCCGGCCCGTCGTGATCCCGCATCCTGCAACGGGCGAGCCGGTGCTGTACATCAGCGAGATGCAGACGGCCCGCATCGAAGGGCTCGATCAGGCCGCGAGCGAACAGCTGCTCCAGCAACTGTTCGCCGCCCTATATGCGCCCGAGAATGTCTATCGCCATTACTGGCGCCGCGGCGACCTGGTCATCTGGGATAATATTGCGCTCCAGCACGCGCGCTGTGATCTGACCGGCATGCATCCGCGTCGCCTCCAGCGGGTGGCGATCGCGGACAAGAGCTTTTTCGAGCTCTGCCCTCAATTTGATCTGAGTGATCCACGCATCGCAGCCTGGGCCTCCGGCCAGAGACTGCAGGTCGAGAAGGAAGGAGAAATACGATGAAGGCTCCCTATCTGCTGCGCGGCGTCCTTCCGGTTGAAACCGAAAGCAGTGTTCTCATCTCGTCATCCAAATATCTGAATGATGCCCGCTTGCGCGACTGGATCGCCATGATCGCCTTGCGGCGCAACGGGCCGGACATGCCGCCGCAGGCGGAAATGCATGAGCTGCCGGCAATCCTCGATTCCTTGCGTGATCACGATCATATCGAGGAGCTGTTTTACCAGGAACGCAAGGTTAATCCCCGGCTGGATGCCTGGTTCGAGGAAGGGCACATCTCCAACTATACCATCGAGGATTTCAAGGATTATCCGCCCGGCAGCGTTGGGCGCATCTTTTATGACCACATGACGGCCGGCAACTACGAAATCCAGATCGTCCCTTGGAGCCAGCCCAAGTCCCAGCTTGATTTTTATAATCTCCGGTCTGGGCAGACCCATGATTTTGAACATATTCTCCTCGGGGGCGGGTTCAACTTCATGGGCGAACTCGTGCCCTACTGGAACCGGCTGACCAGTGTGTTCAAGCATTTCCACAGCCAGGAACTGGCGGGCGAGCTCAGTGTGATCCAATTGCTGGGGTCGCTGCGTTATACCGTCCGGACGCTCTTGCATTACCCGCAGATCTGGCAGACCTGCGTTCAGTCCATGCAGCGCGGCATGCGGGCAGGCGAGCAGAGCGAGCCGTTCATTTTCGCCAAGTTCGAGGCCGTATTCCACCTCCCGCTGCAGGAAGCGCGACGTGTGCTTGGAATACGGGGCGTCGAGGACATCGATACCGACCGCGAGGGCGCGATCTGGGCCGAGAAGCTGAAAGCATAAAGGAGATCCTGGATGATAGCCTCCCATGACCTTGTGATCCGCGGCGGGACGATCGTGGACGGATCGGGCAGCGAGCCGTTCCAGGGTGACATTGCAATCCGCGCGGACCGCATCGTGGCCGTCGGCACGGTCGATGGCCGGGGTCGGGAGGAGATCGATGCTCAAGGTTATATCGTGACCCCGGGGTTTGTCGACATTCATACCCACTATGATGGCCAGGCCATCTGGTCGGATCGGCTGTCGCCCTCCTCGTCCCACGGGGTGACCACGGCGATCCTGGGCAATTGCGGCGTCGGCTTTGCGCCCTGTCGTCCCGAAGACCATGATCTTTTGATCCGCGTGATGGAAGGGGTCGAGGATATTCCGGGCGTCGTCATGGCCGAGGGCCTGCCGTGGAACTGGGAGACGTTTCCGCAGTATCTGGACGCGCTCTCGGCGCAGGCCCGTGACATCGATGTGGGCGTCTACCTGCCCCACAGCCCGCTCAGGGTCTATGTAATGGGTGCACGCGGTGCGCAGCGGGAAGCGGCAACGCCCGATGACCTGCAAAAAATGCGAAAGTTGACGCATGAGGCGATTGAGGCCGGGGCCCTCGGTGTTGCCTCATCCAGGCTGTTCATGCATCGAACCAAGGCAGGCGAGCAGATCCCGAGCTACGACGCATCAATAGATGAGCTGAAGGAGATCGCCGGTGGCATGACGGATGCAGGCCGCGGACTTCTGCAACTTGTTCTGGATGTGCCGTTTGCCAGCTGGACCGATGAGATGACGTCTCTCATCAGCCTGGTGGAAAGCTGCCAGCGCCCGGCAACGTTTACGCTGGGGACATCCAACAGCGGTCCTCGCACGTGGGAGGACGCACTGGCGATGGTACGTGCCGCCAACGAAGGCGGCGCCTCCATTACCGCACAGGTGCTGCCGCGGCCGGTTGGCCTGATTGCGGGTTTCGAGTTGTCGACCAATCCATTTTGTCTGTGCCCCAGTTATAAGGAAATTGAGAACCTGCCGTTCGAGGAGCGTCTGGCAAGGCTGCGCGATCCGGCTGTGCGTGCGCGCCTGCTTGCGGAAAAACCGCAGGACGGCAACCCGCTGGCTGTAATCTCCCGCAACTGGGAATGGATGTTCCCCCTGTCGGATCCGCCAAACTACGAGCCGCCCCTTGGCAGCAGCGTTGCCGCCCAAGCGCGCGAGCGGGGGATCTCGCCTGAGGAGGCGGCCTATGATTACCTGCTTGAAAATGCCGGCACGGCCATGCTCTACAATACGCTTGGAAACTATTACGAGGGGCGGCTCGACACGGTCCATGACTTGCTGAAGCATCCGGACGTTGTCGTTGGCCTCGGCGATGGTGGCGCGCATTACGGCGCGATCTGCGATGCGAGCTATCCAACGTTCATGCTGACCTACTGGGTGCGTGACAGGGACGGACAGAGGATCAGCCTGCCCGACGCGGTGCGTGCACTCTCCAGTGCCCCGGCGGCAGCTGTCCGGCTGAATGACCGCGGGAGACTTGCTGCCGGCTACAAGGCAGACGTCAACATCATCGATCTGGAGCGTCTCCAACTCCATGCGCCGGAAGTGCGCCATGATCTACCCGGTGGTGGACGGCGCCTCGATCAGCGGGCCACGGGTTATGTCGCAACCATCGTCTCGGGCTCGGTCATCCAGCGCAATGGACAGGAGACCGGAGCGCTGCCGGGCCGGGTCATCCGCGGCAGTCAGGCATCCCCTGGCTCTCTCTGATATTCCCTGATGCCTGGATCCGGGGCCGGGCGTCGCGTGGCTGCTGGCGGGGCCCGGCGCTGGAGGGCGCGGCGCGCTCGGCCCTTCGAGCGCTTAAAAAGGTGCCAGCAAGATGTACAGCAGAGAGGGGGGGCTCTGATCTTCAGGTATTGACGGCGCCACGATAATGGTGAGTAAGTGCTTACATTAATGTCTGCATCGGAGAGTCGCATGCCTGATACCGCAGCTCAGAGGAAAATGCCGGAAAACCGGTCCGCCGGGGACAACCGGGTGCTGCCGATGGCAGATACGGCGGAGCTGCGCGAGGCCCTGTCTGAGGCGAACTTACAAACGCTCCTCATGGTCTATGTCCACCTGACCCATGACGAGGCGACGCTCGATGCATTCAAGGCTCACATCAAGCACCCCTTTGCCGTGCCGGGAACAGTTATTCCTGACGTGCTTGCCGACGGCCTTCGGGAAAAGCTGCTGCATGTCCTGACGACGCCGGGCGCGGCCCGTCAGGATGCACCCTCCCAAGCCCTGATGCAGAAGATGATGAGCACGGGTGTCGGCGAAGACGTGGCCGATGAATTCCTGCCGCTGCTCTATGACCAGATCGGCTTCAAAAAGCCGACGCCCCGCAAGGACATGCCGGGGCGCCTGGCGCCACCGGCTGACTTTAAGGTGCTGATCATCGGTGCCGGTCTGACGGGACTGGCGGCGTCTGTCAAACTGTCCGAAGCCGGCTACAACCATCTAATTCTCGAGAAGAATTCGGAGGTGGGCGGCACCTGGTATGAGAACATCTATCCAGGTGTCGGCGTTGATACACCGAGTCACTTCTATTCCTATTCCTTTGAAATCAACCCCGACTGGAGCAACTACTACCCCCGCGGCGCGGATATGCAGAAGTACTTCCTGCACGTGGCCGACAAGTACGAGCTGCGCCGGAATATCCGCTTCAATACCCGCGTCGTGCGGCTCGCATATGATGATGTCGCCGCCATGTGGGATGTGACGGTCTGCAACCAGGACGGCAGCGAAGAAGTGCTGCGCGCCAATGCCGTCATCAATGCGCAAGGGCCGCTCAATCGCTGGAAACTGCCGGACTTGCCCGGAATCGATGCATTTTCCGGCCCCAAGATGCACACGGCAACCTGGGATACAGCTGTTGCGATCAAGGGCAAGCGGGTTGCCGTCATTGGCACCGGCGCAAGTTCAGCCCAGCTGGTGCCCGCCATTGCGGACAAGGTCGAACAACTGGTCGTGTTCCAGCGCTCCAAGCACTGGGTGATGAACAATCCGGAGATCCTGTCCGAGGTTTCCGAGGGCATGAAGTTTGCACTTCGTCATCTGCCCCATTTTCGCGAATGGTTCCGTTTTCGCGTCTACTGGACCGCGGCGGACGGGCTGTTCCCGAACGTGCTGATGGACCCGGACTGGCCTGCGGATTCTCCCTCGGTTTCCGCTGTCAACGAGGCGATGCGTCAGTACGCCATGTCCTACCTTGAGGCCAAGTTCGCAGACCGTCCGGATCTGCTCGAGAAGCTGACGCCCGATTATCCCATTTTCGGTCGGCGTATCGTGCTGGATGGCGGGTGGTGCGATGCGCTGAAGCGGGAAAATGTCACGCTGGAGACCGCCCGTATCGAGCGCATCACAGAAAATGGCATCCGCATGGAAGATGGCCGTGAGTACCCCGTTGATGTCCTGGTTTTCGCAACAGGGTTCGAGATGGCCGACCAGCTCGGCCCGCTCACGGTCCTGGGCCGCGACGGCCGCAACCTCAGGGACGAATGGGGCTCGGACGATCCGCGGTCCTATCTCGGGGTGACATTGCCCGGCTACCCCAATTACTTCCTGACCGTCGGGCCCAACAGTGCGCCGAACCATGCTGCGGGCCAGAACCTC
>NZ_DATBUP010000064.1:0-32717 GCF_036515995.1 Pedomonas sp.
CGCTGTCAGCGCCTCGCCCTCGAACAGCCCATCGGCGGCCGCGCCCAGAAGGTCGAGGATAGAATCGCCAATGGCGATGCCGCCACGCGGGCCTCCGCCCGCAGGGCCGCCGCGCGGCGCCTCGTTTGGCGGGCTGAACACGCCCAGCGGCAGGTTCTGGATGGGAAAGTCGGCGTGGCCGTTGGCCGACGCCACCCAGGAGGTGAGCCTTGGGTCGTGGGTCTCGTCGATGTCAATCGTCATGGTTGCAGTCTTGCCTTTTCAAAGTCGCCCCAGCAGGCGTCGTAATCGGATTGCAGCAGCTCCGTCTCCAGCGCCCAGCGGGTCGGGCGGATGACGCTGCGGCTCTCGAACATGAAGGCCAGGGTATGGTCGATCTTGTGCGGCGCAAGCTCGGCGTTGATCGCCTTGTCATAGCTGGCCCGGTCGGGCCCGTGGCCGGACATCTGGTTGTGGAGCGAAGCCCCGCCCGGCAAAAAGCCGCCCGCCTTGGCATCATAGGCGCCGTGGATCAGCCCCATGAACTCGTTCATCACATTGCGGTGGAACCAGGGCGGGCGGAAGCTGTGCTCGGCCACCATCCAGCGCGGCGGGAAGATCACGAAGTCGCAGTTGGCGACCCCGGGCGACTCGCTTGGCGCGGTCAGCACGGTAAAGATCGAGGGGTCGGGGTGGTCGAAGCTGACCGTATTCAAGGTGTTGAAGCGCCGCAGGTCATAGCGGCAGGGTGCCAGGTTGCCATGCCAGGCGACCACGTCGAGCGGCGAGTGGGGCAGGCTTGTCGTCCACAGCCGGCCCTGGAACTTCTGGATGACCTCGCACGCCGCGTCCCTGTCCTCGAACCAGGCCGCGGGCGTCTCGAAGTCGCGCGGGTTGGCCAGGCCGTTCGAGCCGATCGGCCCGAGCTCGGGCAGGCGGAACAGCGCCCCGTAGTTCTCGCACACGTACCCTGTCGCGCGGCCCTCCGGCAGCTGTACGCGAAAGCGCAGGCCCCGCGGCATCAGCGCGATCTGCTGGGGCTCGACCTCCAAGACGCCCAGCTCCGTCTCCAGCCGCAGCCGGCCCTCCTGGGGCACGATCAAAAGCTCGCCATCGGCCGAGAAGAACACACGGCCCTCCATCGAGCGGTTGGCGGCATAGAGGTGAATGGCCAGGCCCACACCGGCGCCTACGTCGCCATTGCCGCCATAGGTGATAAGGCCATCGACGAAATCCGTCGGTGCTGCGGGCAGGGGCAGCGGATCCCAGCGCAGCCGGTTGGGCGGGGGCGGCACTTCGTCAAACGGGCCAGAGCGCAGCAGCGTCTTGCGCCCATAGGGCACAAACGCCCCATGGCTGGCCGTCGGGCGCAAGCGGTACATCCAGGTGCGCCTGTTCTCATGGCGCGGCGCGGTAAAGGCCGTGCCCGAGATCAGCTCGGCATAAAGCCCGAAGGGCACCCGCTGGGGCGAGTTCTGACCCACAGGCAGCGCTCCCGGCACCGCCTCGGTCGCAAAATGATTGCCAAAACCGGGCATCAGCGCAGCGCTTGGTTCTCCCGCAAGCATCCGCACGTCCCGATCGGGCGTCATGACTGCCGTCATATCGCTCCTCTCCTTGTTCCCATTTTTGCGCACCATCTCCGGCGCGTCTGTTTCCTGTCACTTTTGTCTGTTTTGCCGCCGTTGGGAAGAGGGGGCAGGGCGTAGAGCGCTGAACAGCGTTCTTGACAGGCTGTCTGATTCTCGACCATGCGCTGCACCGCGGCCTTGTCCGCCTTGAAAATGCGTTCTGTCATTCAGTTTTGGTTCAGACGGTGCGTCGCAGTTTCTCTTCTGAGTTCGGCAGTTAGCAACCGGCGGATGACCGTCAGGACAGTTGCCGGAGCAGAGTTTCATCTTGCTGTTTTCAGCATGTTTGTCAGGAGTACCAGATCCATGTCTTCTTTAAGAACCACCGCTGCAAGCGCGTTGCTGCTCGGATTTCTCGTTGCCGCCCCGCAGGCGCATGCAAGCAAGACGGGCGATACCATCCTCGGCGCCGGTATCGGCGCGCTGGGCGGTGCGTTGCTCTCTGATGGCGATGTCTGGGGCACGCTTGGCGGTGCGGTTGCCGGCGGCGTGGTCGGCAACGTCGTGAGCGGTGACGGCAAGGACAAGAACAAGAAATATTATCGCGAAAGCGACCGGCGCAAGCACCACATGCGTGAGCGTGACCGCCGCCGCGACAGGAACAATGATCGCATGCCGTGGATGGACCCGGATCGCCGCCGCTAAGCGCTGCACACATGCAGGCACGATTTTAGAATTCATATGATTTTGATGGAGTCCTTATGAAAATTGCACTGATCGCTATCGCCGTGACCCTGATGACGACCAGCCTCGCCATGGCTCAGCAGCCCGCCTCGTCGGATCAGGCCGCACAGGCTTATATCGACACGGCCTTCGGCCGTATCGATACCAACTCGGATGGTTCGATCAGCAAGGAGGAATTCAAGGCCTTCACGCTGGCCCGTCTGTCGCAGCAGAAAGCGGCATTTGAAGGTGCCTTCAACAAGGCCGATACCAACAAGGATGGCAAGATCAGCAAGGAAGAGGCTGCTGCTGCCAATCCGCAGCTGGCGGCCAATTTCACGAAGATCGACGGTAATTCAGATGGCTTTGTCACTGCCGATGAAATCCGTGCCGCTGTGATGCGAGCTCAGTCCGAACAGACCGCGTCCAACTGATCTCTCAGGACAGGCGGCGCAGGAGGCTATGCCTTTTGCGCCGTTTTTTTTATGCCTTGGAAGAATCAGATCATGCGGCTGTCGTAAGCCCATTGGAGCAGCGCCTGGCGCTGCCGCGGACGACAGAACGGATCGCCCGGTTCGCAGTGCTTGCGCACCTGCGCGGCGTGGCGGGCGAAGGCTTTCCAGCGCCGGATCTGCCGCCGGTCTTCCTGAGGCAGGCGGCGGCCCATGAAGTAGCGGCAATACCACTGGAACCAGCCGCGCGGGTCGTCCGGATATATCCAGCCCTTGGCCTGCCATTCGGCCAGAGGCGAACTGGCATTCACACCAAAATAGTTCAGCCTCTTGTCGAAGCCTTCGGGTGAGAGCTTGGCGTTGGTGAACCAATCTTCCGGAAACTCGTCACGGCAATCGGTCATGTACTTGCCGCCGAAAACGCCCAGCTCCAGCATTTCTGCCGGAGTCAGCTCCGGCTGGAATTCCGGGTCGAACTCCTGCCCCGGCGGAGCCACGCACGTGTAGGTATACCCCTGTTGCATCCGGTCGTTCACGGTCACGATACGAGGACGGGCGACACCGGGTTCTGAGCGGTCAGGCATGGGGCGGCCTCCTTCTGCAGCAACGGCTGGCGGCGACGGCCGGCGCGCTATTCTGCGCCGCCTCCGTCTGGCGCGTATTCCAGAATATCACCGGGCTGGCAGTCGAGAAACTCGCAGATCTTGTCGAGCGTCTCGAACCGGATGCCTTTTACCCGGCCTGACTTCAACAAGGACAGGTTCGCCTCCGTAATTCCCACGTGGGCTGCAAGATCCTTCGAGCGTACCTTGCGGCGCGCCAGCATCACATCAAGTCGAACAACGATCGCCATGGCTCAAACGATCTGCTCGTTTTCATCGGCGATGCGCTGGGCTTCGCTGAACAGTCTGGCGACGAAGAACAGCAGCACACTCACCAGCAGAATGAAAAAGTCGTTAAGGTCGAACGTCATGCTGAGCCGAACCTTGTCGGCCCCCGAGATCAGCGCCGCGATCAGATCGATGATCGGCTGCACGAAAAGCGAGGCGAGGGCGGAGATCATCACGAACAGCGCAAAGCCCCGCAGTTCGCGCACGGTGGTGGCGGTGAAAACGCCCCCGCGCTCGATCTCGCGCAGCATGCGCATGAGCCGCCACAGTGCAATGGCGAGCGGTGCGCCGGTCAGGGCCGCGGCAATAAGGCCCGTCCGCCCGGCTGAAGTGCCATCGCTGTCGAGAATGAAGAAGCCTTCGCTCTGGCTGAGCCCGGCGATGCCGGCAACCGTGGCATAGAGAACGATGGCAGTAACGATGCTCAGCCCGATCCCGGTGCTGATCTTCAACCGGCGCGCCCCACGAGCAAGGTTTGATGTAAAAACCATATTGCGTCCCACGAATAAATTATCGTATCACGATAAATAATATCTGCGAATGGCACTGTATAGCCGAATGACGAGCGGGGCAAGTCTCTGGTTTGTCGTTGCCCGGGCCGCAGGGGCCGAGAGTGGGGGGATGAATATGGCGAAGGTATCAGGATTGCGGGCGTTGTCTGTGGCTGGTGTGCTGCTGGCCCTTGCTCCGCTCGACAGTGGCGTCATGGCGCAGCCGGCGGCGGTAAGCGCGCCTGCCGCCGCTGATGCTGTGCTGGCGGCGTTGCGGACGGCTGAACATGGTGATCTGCGCCCGGTCGAAGCGTTGCTGGCCAACAAAAGCACGCAGGGACTGGAGCGGTGTCTGCTGGAGGCCCGACACGCCTCTGCCTTCCTGCGCTTCGATGAGGCCTGGTCGGCGCTGGATCGCTATTTCGCCGGTCAGGATCCGGATCGGGAGCGTCTGTTTGTTGCCCATGAAGTGGCGGCCGGCGCTGCTCTTTTGTCCGGCGAATATGGCAAGGCGGCCCGCCATGCACAGACGCTGCTGGCCATGAGCGCGGACAAGCCGAAAGAGAAGATCGAAAACATTCGCCGGGTGCAGGAGATCGGTGCGCAACTGGCGAATGTTTCCCCGCAGACCGTGGAGGTGCAGGGCAACGGCACGCCGGTTTCGCTGGTGCGGGACAAGGTGGGTCTGCTCCGCTCGCCGATCACCATTGGTGCCATCGTACAGGATGCAGTGCTGGACACCGGTGCGGGCATTTCCGTCGTCAGTGCCAGCGCGGCCGAGCGACTGGGCGTGCGAATGCTGGAGGGCGCCTCGTCCGTCGGCAACTCGGTGGGGGGCGGTGTCGGTATTCGCCTCGGCATTGCGGAGCGCCTTGAGTTTGGCGGGGCAGTGGTGCGCAACGTGGTGTTTGCGGTCATGGACGACGACGCTCTCACGTTCCCGGTGCCTGGCGGCTACAAGATCGACGCCATCCTCGGCTTTCCTGTGCTGCGCGCCATCGGGCGGGTAGAGTTCAACCTTGGGCAGAAAACCGTGCGCGTCTCCCCGACGCCCGCAGTTTCGCAGGAAGCGGCAAACATGCGCGTCATCGGCAGCAGCCCATATGTCATGATGACCATTGCGGGTCTTGAACAGCCGCTCTTCTTTGACACCGGAGCCAACAGCACGGCGCTCTTTCCCCAGTTCACAGCGATGCTGCCTAGCCTGCAGCCGATTTCTGAAGGCCGCATGGCCGGCAAGGCGGGGGCGGGCGGTGTGAAGCACATGCAGAGCATGAAGCTTCATAATGTGCCGGTTTCCATCGGCCGTCACTCGGCCAATATCCCGAACTTAAGCTACGAGCCTGACGGCTCGGATGATCCGGACGTCCCGTTCGGCGTCCTCGGTATCGACCTGCTCAGCCGGTTCGAGACTTTCGCTATCGATTACACCAACATGCTGCTGGAGGTAGGTCGCCCGCTTGCTCCGGCGGCGGCTGCATCCGCTGCCCGCTGACGGTCTCAACGTTTTGCCGACGATATGAACTGTTCCGTCGCGCAGAGCAGGCACCCACGTTTTACAGCATCGCTCAAAAGTCATATTGCTTTGCGTCAAGGCGGCGTACCGAATGTTCGGTGCGCCGCTCCTGCATTTGGGGAGAGATGCAATGACATTGATACGCACGGTTCTGGCGGGCATCGCAGGGGTGATGCTGTTGGCGAGCCCCGCCGCCGCTCAGGACCTTTCCGGGGTTGACCCGCAAACCATCAAGGCCATCGAGGCGGCGGCGTATGACTATGTTGACGGTCAGCTTGAAGCCGATCCTGCACGGGTGGCCCGCTCTGTTCATCCGGACATCGCCAAGCGGTCGGCGCGACCCGCAGGCAACGGTGCCGATGAAGTCTACCCGCTGCGCCGCATGACGCGGGACGAGCTGGTCGATCTGACCCATAAGGGTCTGCTGAAAACGCCGAAAGAGCAGTGGTCGCGCTCCGTGAAGGTGCTGGACGTCTACGGCAACTCGGCGGTCGCCCGGGTGGAGACGCCCTGGTTCGTCGACTACTTCCACCTCGGCCGCTATGGTGATCGCTGGATGATCGTCAATGCCATGTGGGAGCCCAAGTCCCGCCGATAGCGCGAGCACGACCAGAGGGTGCCGGGCTGCACCCCACTTCTGCGAGGTTGCGCCGCCCTTGAATGTGTGATCCGTTTGGCTCGCACAGTTATCGGATCGTCTTTCAGGAAAACGAGGAAAGCATCATGACCACAGCGGTTGGGAACATTCCCCTTCGCCGCATTGACGGCACGTCCGCCTCGCTGGCTGATTATCAGGGCAAGGTGGCTCTGATCGTAAACGTTGCTTCCAAGTGCGGCCTGACCCCGCAGTATGAGGGGCTGCAGTCGCTTTACACCCGTTATCGCGACAAGGGCCTTGAGATCCTTGGCTTCCCTGCCAATGACTTCGCCGGTCAGGAGCCGGGCACGGACGAAGAGATCCGAGATTTCTGCCAGACCAATTACAACGTAGATTTCCCCATGTTCTCCAAGATCGCGGTCACGGGCGAGGGGCAGCACCCGCTCTACCGCCATCTGACCGAGGCCTATCCCGAGGTGGCGTCCAACTCAGGCGACAGCTTTCGTGAGCGGCTGGCGGGCTACGGCATGACGCCGAACCCCAAGCCGGGCGTGCTGTGGAACTTCGAGAAGTTCCTGGTGGGCAAGAACGGTGAGGTCATCGGCCGCTTCGCGCCGGATGTAGCGCCGGACGATCCGCTGCTGACCGAAGCGATCGAGCGCGCGCTGGCGGACTGATCTTTCCAGCGAAGCGCATTCACGCTTAGCGTTCAAAGGCCAGCCTCCGGGTTGGCCTTTGTCGTTTCAGGCGCATGCTTGTGCCCGCATGACGGACGCCTGTGCGGAAACCGTTCTCGCTCTCCCTCTCTGCCAACTAGCTTTTTGCTGATGAGTAACGGGGGCAGGGGAGTAGGTCCGCAATGCGTTTTATCATGAACAGCCTCGGGGCGTTCACGCTGGCGATTGCCATGAATGCGGGCAGCGCGGTGGCGATCCAGGCCGTAGCCCAGTCCCCTGTCACCCAGCCGCCAGTTGCCCAACCGACAGTCACCCTGCCGGCTGAAGGCTTCCTCAGCCTCGAGCAACTGAAACAGCGCTACGGTGATGCGTCGTCGCGGTACATGACCATCGGCGGCATGTCCATCCGCTACAAGGACGAAGGCCGCGGCCCGGCTATCGTGCTTCTCCACGGCTCGCACAGTTCTCTGGACGGTTATGACGATCTCGCCAGAGGATTGGCTGACGAATACCGTGTCATCCGTTTCGACATGCCCGGCATGGGGCTGTCGAGCGCCGTGTCGCAGGATGAGGCGACAACCACGCCCTACGGCGATGACATTCTGCGCGAACTGCTCGATGGACTAGGCGTGAAGTCAGCCACTCTCGTGGGTGTGTCAAGTGGCGGTGCCATCGCCTATTATTTTGCTTCTCTCTATCCGGACCGGGTTGACGCACTGGTGCTGACCAACGTGCCATCCGAGCCTGTCATCGCAGCGAACACGCCCCGCACGCCGGAGTTGCGGCAGGAATTCGAGATTGCGGAGAAAACCGGTTTTCGCAGGAAGAGCTACTGGTCCGTTTATCTGAACTGGCTGACCGGCACGCCGTCGCGGATGACCGATGCCAAGATCTCCCGATACTATGACATGAACCGCCGCCAGCCGCTTGCAAAGCCCCGCTGGTTCTGGCGCACCACCGCAAAAGTTCCGGAAATCTACACGGTGATGTCCTCCGTCAAGGCGCCGGCCTTGCTGGTGTGGGGAAAGATCGATTTCGTTCTTCCCCTGCACACCATGTCGACCCTGCAGCATCATCTGCCCGCGTCTTCGGTTTCAACCATCGTGCTTGAAGACACCGGCCACTATCCCCCGTTCGAGGTGCCGGAGCGCTTTGCCCGGATCGTGAAGACCTACCTGACCAGCGTGGTCAGTGATCAAGTCACACCAGAAAAATAACAAACCACAAACAGGGAAGGATACAAGGGTGGTAAAGTTGCAGCGAGTTGGGCTGACTGCCATGGCGGTCATATTTTCGTTCGGTAGCGCGGGGGCAAGCGCGCAGAATGCAGCAGCGGACGCCCCGGCACCGAATACGGGCCTCGGGGATATCATCGTCACGGCCCGCAAGAAGGACGAGAGCATCATTCAGGCACCGGTCGCCATTTCTGCGCTGTCGGCAGACGCGCTTGAGGCGCGCGGCATCAGCAACTACAGCGACCTGTCTGATTTCGTGCCGGGTTTCCGCTATCAGAACCAGTCCGTCAATCGCAACGACCGCGGCTACACCTTCTTTACGGTGCGCGGCATGTTCTCCGGTACGCCGTCGCCTGACCGGCAGGGCGCCAGCGCGTTCATCGACGGCGTTCCCGTTGGCGGCGGTGCCATTTCCGGCCTGACTGATATTGAACGGGTGGAAGTCATCAAGGGCCCGCAGAGCGCCTACTTCGGCCGCGCGACCTTTGCCGGTGCCGTGAATTTCATCACCCGCACGCCCTCGTTCGAACCGCGCCTGAACGGCAGCATGTCCTATTCGAGCTACGACACTTCGGAGTTCAAGGTCAGCGCGGAAGGCGGCCTGATTGAAGATGTTCTGTCTGCGCGAATTTCGGCGCGTCTGTATGACACGGACGGGCAGTACGATAACTACGGTTACGACGGCAAGCTTGGCGCACAGGAAACCCGCTCCATTGCAGGCACCGTGTATTTCACGCCGACCGCAGATCTGAAGGTGCGCGGCTACATCAATTACTGGGAGGACCGCGACGGTCCGTCCGCGTCCGGCCAGTTGCAGCGCGAAGATTTCAACTGCACCACCAGCACCGGCGTCGCCTTTTATTGCGGCGCGCTCGGCCGTGGCCTGCTCAATCGTCTGACCCAACAGGTCGAGGTCGGGCGCGACGTTATTGATCGCGTCAACGGCGCCACTCCTCCGAGCCAGTATTCAGTGAAGCCGGGCTTCAACGATGATTTCGGCATGAAGCGCAATTCGCTGCAAACCCACATTATTGCCGATTACAGCTTCGCCAATGGCTATACCCTCAGTGCCAACGGCTCCTACCTGCATGACCAATGGGGCTATGTTGCGGACACCGGTTTCATCGATGGCCGCAACACACCGAACCCGTTCTATGGCACCCGCCCAAATGTGCTTCCCTATTATTCGCGCACCGTCGGCGGCCAGACCGACCTGACCAACCATTCCACAGAAGTGCGGCTGTCGTCGCCCGGCGAGGACCGCTTTAACTGGCTGGCCGGTTTCAATTATTTCAGGCAGCGCAACAGCATTGCAACCAATGCCTTCGCCAATGCCGGCTTCTCGCAGTCTGTGCCCGCCACCACTTACAGCGCTGACACCTATGCGCTGTTCGGTTCGGCATCCTATGACATCACCGAAGCCCTGAATTTCAGCCTTGAAGGCCGCTACCAGTGGGATGAAATCGGTCAGACTGTCGAGAGCCGGAATATCAACTATCAGGGCAAGTCCAAGAGCTTCAATCCGCGCGCCATCCTGCGGTACGAATTTGACTCCGAGACGTCGGCCTACGTGTCTTATGCCAAGGGCACGCGCCCCGGCCAGTTCAATGCAACGCTGCTGGCCCTCCCGCAGGCTGTGCAGGATCAGGTGCAGAGCCAGTTGTCCGTCCCGGCAACGGTCGGCACCGAAAAAATCGAAATGGGCGAATTGGGTTTCAAGGCCAACCTGCTTGACCGCCGCCTGCAACTGCTGACCGCCTTCTATTACGGCACGTGGTACGACAAGCACATCAACCAGAGTATCGTCTACAACAACCCGACACCGCAGACGGTGCGCATCGTTGTACCGGGCGGCGAGGTCGAGCTGTACGGCGCGGAAATCGAGGCCACGTTCAGGGCGTCAGACTATCTGACCCTGGAGGGCACGCTCTCCTACGCCGAGACGAAGATCAAGAACACCCAGTGTGCGGAATGCGGCACTCTGATCGGAGACAGCAATCCCGTCGGCAACCGCTTGCCGCAATATTCCGCATGGACGGGATCGGCCTCGGCAACCTATGCCCGGCCGGTGACGGAAGCAGTGGATGGCTTCCTGCGCATCGATTACTTCTATACCGGCCGCCAGTATGAGAGCGAGGCGAACGTCGCCTGGCTGAAACCGAGCCATCGCTTCAACGCCCGTATCGGTGTGGACAGCGGCCAGCTCAATTTTGAACTGTTTGCCGAGAACCTGTTCAACAGCAAGGTTCCGACGTCCATCGCATACAATGCGGACACCTACACAGGAATGCCGTCTCTGACCTTCTCGCCGGCCCGCCGTCGCGTCTTCGGCGCCCGCATGGGTTTTGAATTCTAGGTCGGCTTGGTCAGCCCTTAGGGTCTAAAAAACAACAGCGCTCGCTCACGGTGTCGAAAGAAGGCTGTGAGCGGGCGCTTTCTTGTTCCGCCCAGTTCCGTTGCATTTGAGATCAACCCGGCCGGGCAGCCTGCCAAACGGGCGCTTTTTCAATGCTCTGATTGATATTTCCGAGAGAGGTTGGCGCGCCCTACTGGATTCGAACCAGTGACCCACAGCTTAGAAGGCTGTTGCTCTATCCTGCTGAGCTAAGGGCGCTCGCCACAAACGCACCAGACCGGTTCCGCATCTCCCGCCTCCTGGGCAGAGCCACGGAGGGAGGGAAGGGGCCCTGAAGGGCAGGGCGGGGTCTGGTCCCGGAACAACCTGCGCCGGATTGCCTGTTATCGCCATAACTCACCCGTCAGTGTCAACGGCAAAACAGGCTATTCCGACTGCAACCGCCCCGATATGGCAGCACAGGGCAGGTGCGGCGCTTGAAACAGGCCGCTTACGCCTCGTTCTCGGCCCAATCTTCTCCTTCGCTCGTTGCCCAGCCGTTGTCCCCCAGGGGGTAGCGCTCCAGAATGGTGTAGTTCGCGCCTTCGTGCGTCAGCCGGCTTTCGTAGAGGCAGAAGTCCGTTACGGTGAACGGCGGGCTGGTCAGGCCGCCTGATTCTTCCAGAAAGCCGTTCAGGGTACCGGTTCGGGTGCCGGAGCGAACGCCGAAGCGGGCAATGGTGATGTGCGGCTTGAACTGGCGCTTCTCCGGCACCAGCCCAACCCGGGCAAGGCACTGGTCCACCTTGTTGTGCAGCACCTTCACCGGCTCTTCGGGCGTCACGCCCACCCACAGGGTGTCCGGCTTGCCCTGCTTGCCGAACACGTCCGTGCCGGAGAGCGCCATGGTCACTTCCGGATGATGCACGCCGGAGAGGGCCGCGGCCACGTCTGCGGCCATGTGCCGATCCACTTCGCCGATGAAGCGTAGGGTCAGGTGCAGCTGGTCTTCCCGCTGCCAGCGGGCACCGGAGATGCCGCCCATGGCGGCGAGCAGCAGAACCTTGATGGGGTGGGGCGGGTCGATGCCGACGAACAGGCGCATGGGGCAGCACTCCCGACTGAATGGCGTGACGGGAGCAGGCAACCCCCGTTACGCGGAACCTCTCCATCACGCCGGGGAGGGGGGCGGAAGTCAAGCCTTTGACTGTCTAAGAGTTTAAGCGATTGAAGATGCAACAAGTTTCCGTTGCCCCCTGCGATCATTCCATCGACGGTCTGTATTAACGCGCCACGGCCCGCGAGCCTGCACCCTGCAGGGCGCGGGCAACATGCGGCGCGATGCGCTTGACGATCTGCGCCACCCCGTCCTTGTTGGGGTGGATGCCGTCCCGCTGGTTCAGCTTGGGATCGCCGGCCACGCCGTCAAGGAAGAAGGGATAGAGCGGCACGGCATGCTTCTTGGCCATGTCGGGATAGATAGAATCAAAGGACTTGTAGTAGGTCGCGCCCAGCCCGCGCGGGGCGTACATGCCCGCCAGCAGCACGTTCAGGTCCTGCTTCTTCAGCTCGGTCAGCATGGCGTCCATGTTCTCGCGCGTCACCTTCGGGTCAACGCCGCGCAGGGCGTCGTTCGCCCCCAGCTCAAGGATCACCAGATCCGGCTTCTCCTTCAGCGAGGAAAGCACCCAGCCCAGGCGGCTGCGCCCGCCGCTGGAGGTGTCGCCGGAAACCCCGGCGTTGTGCACCCGCACGTTCAGTCCCTGCGCCTTCAGGGCGTTCTCAAGCTGGCGGGTGAAGCCTTCGGTCGCGGGCAGGCCATAGCCTGCTGTCAGGCTGTCGCCGAAGGCGAGGACCACGCGCGGCTGGCCCTTGCCGGTCGTCGGCGTCGCAGGGCCGGGCGCTGCCGCCCCTGGCCCTGCGTTCATAAGTGCCGCCCCAAGGACGAGCGGGGCGAGCATTTTCTTGAACAGGGCGTATCCCATGACCATAGTTACGTTTTCCCTCATGCGGACTTTGGATACACAATGGTCATTGCCTCGCCTGCCATCAAGCTTCAGTCAGTCCAATTGAGCCTTTCGAGCGGCGCGGGCAGCGTGAACATTCTTCGCGGCGTTGACCTGACGGTCGAGGACGGTGAAACCGTCGCCATTCTTGGCCCGTCCGGGTCGGGCAAGTCCTCGCTGATGGCCATCATGGCCGGGCTGGAGCGGGCAACCGCCGGCCGGGTCGAGGTGGCGGGGGAAGATTTCTCGGCCCTGAACGAAGACGGTCTGGCCCGGGCGCGGCGCGGTCGCATCGGCGTCGTGCTGCAGGCGTTCCACCTCATCCCCACCATGACCGCGCTTGAGAACGTGGCAACGCCGCTGGAGCTGGCCGGTATACCCGATGCGTTCGCCAAGGCGGCCCAGGAGCTGGAAAGCGTCGGCCTCGGCCATCGGCTCGATCATTACCCCTCCCAGCTTTCAGGCGGCGAGCAGCAGCGCGTGGCGCTGGCCCGCGCCGTTGCGCCCCGGCCGCGCCTCCTGTTCGCGGACGAGCCCACCGGCAACCTTGACGGCGCGACCGGCGCGCAGATCATCGAACTGATGTTCCGCTTGCAGGCCGATCAGGGAGCGACCTTCATCCTCATCACCCATGACCGCGACCTGGCGCGCCGCTGCGCCCGTGTCATCGAGATGCGGGACGGCCAGATCGTAGCCGACCGCCCCTCCACCCACCTCTCGGCGGCGGAGTAACCGGTGATGCTGGCGCTCAAGTGGGCGCTGCGCGATCTGCGCGGCGGTTTGCGCGGCCTTCGGCTGCTGTTCGGCTGTCTTCTGGTGGGCGTGTTCGCCATCGCCGGGGTCGGCAGCCTGTCTCAGGCCATCATCACCGGGCTGGAGGAGCAGGGCCAGTCCATTCTCGGCGGGGATCTGGAGGTCGAGCTCTCCCAGATGGAAGCGACACCAGAGCAGCAGGCGGCCTTTGCCCGGCTGGGGCAGGTGTCGGCCATTGCCGAGGTGCGGGCCATGGCGCGCACGCCGGATGGCCGCTCCCAGTTGGTCGAACTGCGCGCGGTGGACAACGCCTATCCGCTTTATGGCACGATCACGTTCGCGCCGGGTGGTGCGGAGACGCTGCAACAGGCGCTCGCGTCCCGATCAGGCACGGAGGGCTCAACCTATGGCGCGGCGGTCTCGGCCGATCTTGCCGGGCGGCTGAACCTGAAGCCGGGCGATGCGCTGGAGTTCGGCGATGGCAAGTTCCACGTCGGGGCCATTCTGGCGGAGGAGCCGGACCGGGTGGGGCGCGGCTTCATCTTCGGCTCCAGCGTGCTCGTCAGCCGCGAAGCCTTGCTCGAGACCGGGCTGGCTCAGCCCGGCAGCATTGTCGACTATGAATATCGCATCCGCCTTCCGCAGGGCGCCGGCGTTGAAGCGGCCAAGCAGGCGCTGACGGAGGCGTTTCCGGACGCTCAGTGGCGCGTGCGAGATCGCACGGACGGCGCGCCACGCCTGCGCCGCACGGTCGAGCAGCTCAGCCAGTTCCTGACGCTCGTCGGCCTGACGGCCCTGCTGGTGGCGGGCGTCGGTGTTGCCAACGGCGTCTCGGCCTATCTCGCCCGCAAGACCGGCACCATCGCCACGCTCAAGAGTCTGGGCGCGCCGTCCGCCCTCGTGTTTCAGATCTATCTCCTGCAAATCGCGGTGGTCACACTGGCGGCCATCGTGGCCGGGCTGGCGCTTGGCGCGCTGGTGCCGGGCATCGCCGGGCAGCTGCTGGCCGAGCAGCTGCCGGTGCCGCCCGCCAGCGGCCTCTTCCCCAAGGCGCTGCTGCTGGGAGCAGGCTATGGTCTGCTGACGGCCATCATCTTCGCGCTGTGGCCGCTGGCGCAGGCGCGGCGCATTCCCGCTGCGCGCCTGTTCCGCGCCGGTGTGGAGCGCCTCGGGCGGCCGGATGCCGCAACGCTCACGGTCATCATCGTCGCCTGCCTGCTGCTGGCCGTGCTCGCCGTATGGGGTGCGGCAGACCGCAAGCTGGCGGCCGGCTTCGTCGTAGCGGCAGTCGCTGTTCTTGCGCTGCTGCGCGGGGCAGGGGGGCTGCTGGAACGGCTCGCCGCCCGTGCGCCGCGCTTCAAAAGTCCGGTTCTGCGCACGGCGGTCGCCAACCTGCACCGGCCCGGCAACACGGCGGGGCAGGTCGTCATGGCCATGGGGCTTGGCCTGTCGCTGTTCGCGGCCATCGCCGTCATCGAGTCCAACCTGAACGCCCAGATCCGCAGCACCTTGCCGGAAAAGGCCCCTGCGTTCTTCTTCCTCGACATCCAGCCTCATGAGATCGACACCTTCAAGGACGCGCTGCGCTCCACCCCGGGTACCGGGGCGATCGAGACGGTGCCGTCCTTGCGTGGGCCGATCGTGCGGGTGAACGACGTGCCCGCCGATCAGGTCAAGGCGGATCCGGAAGTCGCATGGGTGCTGCGGGGCGACCGTGGCCTCAGCTATGCTGAAGACGTGCCGGAGGGCAATGTCGTCACCGAAGGGGACTGGTGGACGCCGGACTATGCCGGGCCGCCGCTGGTCTCTCTTGACGAGGAAGTGGCGCGCGGCCTCGGCATGAAGATCGGAGACACCATCACCGTCTCGGTGCTGGGCGTGGAGCTGACCGCAACCCTCGCCAACATGCGCAAGGTGGACTGGGACAGCCTCGGCTTCAACTTCGCCATGCTGTTCAACCCGGCGGCCCTGCAAGGCGCACCCCACACCTACATGGCAACGGTGGAAGCCACGAAGGCGGCCGAGCCCACCGTTTACGAACGCATTACCGGCTCGTTCCCCGCGGTGCTGGTCGTGCGCGTGTCAGAGGCGCTGGAGCAGGTGGGTGCACTGATGGCGCAGATCAGCGTTGCCGTGCGCGCCATGGGTGCCATCACCATCGCGGCGGGCATTCTGGTGCTGATCGGCTCCATCGTCGCCAGCCGTCAGGCCCGCAGCTACGACGCCGTGCTCCTCAAGCTGCTGGGGGCAACCCGAGGCCAGGTACTGGCGGGTCTGGTGCTGGAATACGCCCTCATCGGCGTGCTGACGGCCGCCATTGCTCTGGTGCTCGGCCTGCTGGGGGGCTGGTTCGCCGTCACCCGCGTGCTTGATCTGGAGTGGGTTCTGCCGCTGGGGCCTGCCTTCGGCACGGTGCTGGTGGGCGCAATCGCAACCCTGGTCATGGGTCTTGCGGGCACCTGGCGCGTTCTCAGTGTAAGGCCCAATCAGGTGCTTCGCGCGGCCCAGACCTGAGCCGCCATCCGGGCAATGCGGTCAGGCCACCCTGCGTCCGGCGAAGGACAGGGGGGGCTGCGCCGTATTTTCTCGGGAAGCAGCGGCCGTTGCTTCTTGAAAGCTTGGTCAAGTTCCCCGATATTCAGGGGGATCTGTCGCACAGGCAGTTGAAAGTTTCACGGGAGAACCTTGGATGGTTAATCAGATCGACCCGCGTATCGCCATGGGCCGCGCCGGCACCATGGACCGGGCCGACATCGATGTTGGCCTGCGCAAGTACATGCTCGGCGTTTACAACTACATGGCGTCGGGCGTTCTGCTGACCGGCCTCGTCGCCATGGCCGTAGCGATGTCGCCGGCGTTGCAGTACCTGGTGTTCGGCACTGCGTTCCGCTGGGTGGCACTGTTTGCGCCGCTCGCCATCGTGCTGTTCTTCAGCTTCCGCATCCAGCACATGTCCGTCACGGCAACCAAGGCCGTGTTCTGGCTGTTCGCCGCCACCATGGGTCTGTCGCTGGGCAGCATCTTCCTCGTCTACACCGGCGCATCCATCGCCAAGACCTTCTTCGTGACCGCCGCCACCTTCGGCGCGCTCAGCCTATACGGCTACACCACGAAGAAGGATCTCTCCGGCTGGGGCACCTTCCTGTTCATGGGCCTGATCGGTCTGATCATCGCCAGCCTGGTGAACCTGTTCACCCAGTCTGCCGCGTTTGACTTCGTGATCAGCGCCGTCGGCGTGCTGCTGTTCGCCGGTCTGACCGCCTATGACACCCAGAAGGTGAAGGAAATGTACTTCGCGGGCGATGCCTACGAAGTGGCGGCCAAGAAGTCGGTGTCGGCGGCTCTCAGCCTCTACATGGACTTCATCAACCTCTTCCTGTTCCTGCTGCGCTTCATGGGCAACCGCGAGTAGTCGGCAACAGGCTCAGGCTTGAATTCAACGGAAGGCCCGGCGGAAACGCCGGGCCTTTTGTTTTTACGTGATTGAAGCGCCTCAGGCAGACCGGCCATTCCGGAGCTGGGCCAGCGCCAGCACGGATAACCCCAGCGCCAGGAGGCCGAGCGCGCCGGGCTCCGGCACCTGCGCAATGTCCAAGCGGATGAGTTGGCCCCGGATTTCTCCCATCGGGTTCCGCACCGTGTGGGCGTTCAGATAGAACGGCGTGGCCTCGCCCGGTGGCACCGCGAGGATGGCCGCAATGGCGGCGTTCACATCGGCGAAGGGCTGGCCGGGGTTGCCGTCGCCCACATCCCACGATCCCTCGATCAGCCACCGGTCCGGCGTCTGCTGGGTGAAGGTCACGTTGCCGTTCACGTCATGGCTGGGGCCGAGCATGCCGTACTGGATCGGCCCGTTCTCGCCCGGCGGCGCGAAATGAATGTGCAGGGCGGTCGCATCCAGC
The DNA here is from genome assembly GCF_036515995.1 of Pedomonas sp. Lineage (NCBI taxonomy): Bacteria > Pseudomonadati > Pseudomonadota > Alphaproteobacteria > Sphingomonadales > Pedomonadaceae > Pedomonas > Pedomonas sp. The sequence goes on from NZ_DATBUP010000064.1 coordinate 17,129, forward strand.
GGTTCGGTCGGCTCGGTGCCCGGATCGCCGTCCGTCGCCGGGCCGAAATCGATCCCTTCGATGCGGATCTGGTAGCCGATCGAGCGGTTGCCGTTGTCGTCCCACAGCCGGAACGCGGCCTGTCCGATCGCGGGGCTATCCACCGGCGGCACCTCCTGCGCGCCGGTCAAGGTTGCGGTGGCAGCGCCCAGCAGCACGGGCTGGGCCTGGAGGCTGGCGGGCAGGGTCAGAATGCAGGCTGCGCTGAGCGCGGCCACAAAGGTCTGTATGTGTGGCATCATGCTTCTCCATGACGGTGCGGTGGAGGAGACGCTGAAGGCAACGGCAAAAGGCAACGGTTCGGGAAGTGCGCTGCCGGGTCGGGCAACAAGGGCAGGCGAGGCGGCAAACGCCCTGTATCAGGCGTGGTTCCGCTGGGCTTCAAGCCACGGAGTTTCGCAACCTCACTCCGGTGAGCGGTGCAGTGTGGTTCCGGGTCTGGGGGCGGGCGTCGCGCCCTTTAACCTACGCGCCCTGCCATCATCACCAGCGGCCAGCGTACAAGGCGCACAGTGTCCGGTTCACCCCACACGGGCAACAGTTCTTCCCGTAACGCGGGCAGGGGGTCGATGCCGAGGCTCGTGCGCATGCGCTGCACGGACGACCATGTGCCAAGGTAGGCGAGCAGCTGATCCAGCGTCCACTCCGCTTCCATCACCACCGGCGGCAATTCGACTTCGGGAAACCGGCGGGGAATGCCCTGATAGCCGGTATCGATATGGGCGCGGTCCGCAGGCCACCAGGCGCCCAGCGTCACGTCATGGAAACGCTCGATGATCGGGTCGATCTCGGCCGAGATGCGCGCCAACCGGTAGGCAACCGCCAGGAACAGCGCGCCGCGTCGTGCCACCCGCTCCACCTCGTCGTAGAAGCGCTCGACATCGAACCAGTGCAGCGCCTGCGCCACCAGCACCGCATCTACCGAGGCGTCAGGCAGCCCCGAGTGTTCGGCTGGTGCCACGCTGTAGACAACGCGCGGGTGCTGCTCCGCCGCCTCGATCTGCCGGGCGCTGGCATCGGTGGCGTATACAGTGCCGAAATGCCGGGCGAGGCCGACGCTGGCCTGGCCGTTGCCGCAGCCGCAGTCCCACACGGCGGCATGGCCGGGGGCATGGGCGGCGATGATCTGGAAGAGGGCGTCCGGGTAACGAGGGCGATGCTCGCGGTACTCGGTGGCGTGGCCGGAGAAGTGATCCTGGAAGCCTGCCGCGCCTTTGCCGTTCGCCATGCCGTTCCCCCTTGTCCCTGCCCGGCCAGTTGTGCTCGGCCAGTCTTGCTCCGGACAGTCGTGCTCCGGTCAGTCGTCGTCCACAACCTTCAGCAGCTTGCGCTCCAGCAGGCGCAGGACATTGACCAGTTCCGACCCGCGTTTGAGGATCGCGCCGGACTGGCCGAGCAGCACGTACTGACCCTGCTTGCGGGCAAGGTCCGGCTGCTTGACGAGCCTGAATTCGGGCCGGTCGCTGGAGCGCTGGAAAATGGAGAACACCGCCTGCGTGCGGTTCATGTCGATGGCATAGTCCCGCCAGACGCCCATGGCCACGCCGCGACCATAGATGCCGAGCAGTTTGCTCAATTCCTGGCGGTCGAACACCACCTGCTGGGGCACCGCGCCATCCTGCCGGGACGGCGGCGGTGCGGGGCGTATGGGTGTAACGTTCTCCATGACGCCCTAGTGTAGATCAGCCGACGGATCTGTGCGAGCCCCGATCGTCCCGTTTGTCGCGCTGCTCCGCCTCAAGGGCCGCAAGCCGTGACTGAAGCCGTTCCATCTCACAGCGCAATACCTCCAGTTTCTGGGTCTGGGGATCGTACTTCTCGACGCAAGGCGTGCCGTAGGCCAGAAAGTCCTTGGCATAGACCTGGGCATCCACCAGCAACGGCTTGGCCGGGTTGCCGACCACGGTCGCGCCGTCCGCCACGTCCTTGGTGACGACCGCGTTGGCGCCGACGCGGGCGCGCTTGCCGACGATGATGGGGCCGAGGATCTGGGCATTGGCGCCGATGATGGCGCCGTCATCGATGGTGGGGTGGCGTTTGCCGCCCTTGCCGGAAGACGGATCTACGCCGCCCAGTGTGATGCCCTGGTACATGGTCACGTCATGGCCGATCTCGGCGGTCTCGCCGATGACGACGCCCATGCCGTGATCGATGAAGAAGTTACGGCCGATCTTCGCGCCGGGGTGGATCTCGATGCCGGTCAGGAAGCGCCCGAACTGGGAGACAGCCCGCGCCAGCCAGTAGAGTCGGGCGCGATAAAGGCCATGGGCGACGCGATGGACGCCGACCGCATGGACGCCGGCATACAGCAGCACTTCCCAGCGGCTGCGGGGCGCCGGGTCGCGTGCCTTGATCGAATCCAAATAGGCCACCAGCGAACGGAGCATGGCGGTCTCCCCTGACCTTTATGAGCAATATATGCCTGAAATGGCAGTTTTCAGCAATTCGGATCAACTCCCAATTGTGCGAACGCACCGATTACGTCTCGGCGACGATCCGATCCTCCTTATGGGAGAGCTGCCCCTCCCACTTGGCGACAACGGCCGTGGCAACGGAGTTCCCCACCACATTGGTAGCGCTGCGGCCCATGTCAAGGAACTGATCGACAGCCAGAACCAGCAGCAGGCCCGCTTCCGGAATGTTGAAGTGGGCGAGCGTTGCGGCAATCACCACCAGCGAGGCGCGCGGTACGCCCGCCATGCCCTTGGAGGTGACCATGAGCAACAGGAACATGGTGATCTGCTGGGCCAGGGTCAGCTCGATGCCGTAGGCCTGCGCGATGAACAGAGTTGCAAACGTGCAGTACATCATCGACCCGTCCAGATTGAACGAGTAGCCCAGCGGCAGCACGAAGCTGGCGATGCGGTTCGGTACGCCGAACTGCTCCAGCCGCTCCAGCGTCTTGGGGTAGGCCGCTTCCGAAGAGGCGGTTGAGAAGGAGAGCAGGGTCGGCTCGCGGATGGCGCGGACAAGGCCGGTGATGCGGCCCTTCAGCACCAGGAAGCCCGCGAATACCAGCACCAGCCACAGCATGAACAGTGACAGGTAGAAGCTGCCGATGAACTTGCCGTAGACGAGGATGACGTCCAGGCCCTGGGTCGTCACGGTGGCGGCGACGGCGGCGAAGACGGCAACAGGCGCGGTCATCATCACGTAGCCGGTGATCTTCAGCATCACATGGGCCAGCTGGTCGGCGAACTGGGCAACGAGGCGGCCCTTCTCACCGAGCTGGGTGATGGCGATGCCGACAAACACCGAGAACACGACGATTTGCAGGATCTCGTTATTCGCCATGGCCTCGGCGATGGAGCGCGGCACCAGGTGGGTGATGAACTCTTTGAGCGACATGCCGCCCGCCGCGACGTCTGCGCCCTGCGTGGCATCCGGCAGGGGCAGGGCCAGGCCGACGCCCGGCTGGAGGATGTTCACCATCACCGCGCCAAGCGTCAGCGAGACCGCCGATGCGCCGAGGAACCAGACCATCGTCTTCAGGCCGACCCGGCCGACAGAGGCGCTGTCTTCCATGTGGGCGATGCCGACGACCAGCGTCGAGAACACCAGCGGCGCGATGATCATCTTGATCAGGCGCAGGAACACGTCGGTCACGATGGAGAAGTAGCCTGCGATTTCCTTCGCGGAGTCAGGCGTGGCGGCACCCTGATTGAACAGGTGGCCGACGACGACACCCAGAACCATGGCGATGAGGATAAGCAGCGTGAAGCGGCGTTGCATGGACGGCCTTCGTTTCATTTGAAAGGGTGATGAATAAGCGTCCGCTCGGTCGAGTCAACCTGTGAAGGAGAACGGCGGTGCACGGAGAAGTCGTGCATCCACTTGGTGCGGCTCTCAAAAGCGCATGATTTCGGTACGTTAATGGCATGATGGATCATGTTCATGGCTCATTCGATCATGAAGCGGGTGACCTTCGCGGATCTTCCGATTATGGTCGTCATGACCAGCTGTGATCTTTGCGTTGCCCGCCGCGAGCCGGAACAGGACAGTTTGACTTTTGATTTGAGGCGCTTAGTTCAGGCGAAGCGACATCCCGGGAACCTGCCGGAAAGGGCAGGGGATGAAAGAGGAGGGCGGGTAATGCGCAGCTGGCGAGGCGAAGCTGATGTTTGTCAGGTCATAGCAAAACTGTGTTGCCATCACCGGTTCGGCGGTTAGGTTCTGCACTCTTTCGTGACCACAGTTGAGGGCGTTACGGGCGTAATGGATTGGATCGCCTCAGATTTTCTGCTGTTTATCGCCATCGGCTTCGTGGGTCAGCTCTTTGACGGCGCACTAGGCATGGGATTCGGTGTCATCAGCTACACCGTCCTGACGAGCCTTGGCATTCCCTATACTGTGGTCAGCGCCAGTGTGAACGGCGCCAAGATATTCACCGGTGCCGTATCGGGTGCTGCGCACATCCGCCACAAAAACGTGGATTGGGGCATGTTCCGGCTGCTGGCGGCCGGCGGCGCGGTCGGCGGCGTGCTCGGTGTCGCGATGCTCACGCAGGTGTCCGGTGACATCATTCGGCCCATCATTGCAATCTACCTCACCTTTGTCGGTTTCTACATCATCCTGCGCGCCTTCCGGGCCGTGACCTCGCACGTTTCCAAGAAGCGCACTGCGGGCATCGGCGCTGCGGGCGGCTTTCTGGAAGCCACGGCCGGTGTGTGGGGGCCGCTCGTCACCAGCAACATGATCGCCAGCGGATCCCAGCCGCGCTATGCCGTGGGCACCGCCAATCTGGCGGAGTTCGTGGTGGCGCTGGTCGTCTCGCTCATGCTCATTCCCCACATCGGCATCGAGAACTTCTCCAAGGCCGTGATCGGCCTGCTGATCGGTGCGTTCATGGCCGCTCCGGTTGCAGCCCGTTTCGCCCGCCAGCTGCGGGCGCGGACCTTGATGATCGGCGTCGGTCTCATGGTCATCGTCACCAGCCTCTACCGGTTGATCAACCTGTACTTCTAGGGCGCGACGCCGTCAGATCCGGGCGGGCCGGATTCGGGTCGCCGCCTTTCTGGCGCGGTCTTGCATCCTGAGGCCGCCCTAACCGGTAGCCGCCTCGTCCCAGAACATCGCCTCAATCTTGTGGCCGTCCGGGTCACGCACGAAGCAGCCGTAATAGGCGGCGCTGTACTCCCGGCGCGGGCCAGGCGCGCCTTCATCCATGCCGCCAGCCGCAATCGCCGCCGCATGGAAGGCATCCACTTCCGCGCGGGAATGGGCAAGGAAGGCCACATGCGTGCCGTTGCCCACGGCGGCCGCTTTGCCGTCATAGGGACGCTGCACCCAGAATTCCGGGAAGGCGCGGCCGTAGGCGACGGCACCGGGCTCATCCACCACACGCCGGGCGCCGACGGATTTCAGCGTCGCGTCATAGAAGCGGGTCGCCCGCTCGAAATCGTTGGTGCCCAGCGACACGTGCGACAGGAGGCTCGGGTTTCCGTTCTGCACTTCAGCCATTTCAATCTCTCCCCTTCAAGTGTTCATCATTTGTTCCGAATATAGCTGGGACCGAAACCATCGGCAAGGTTCTTATGGTCGTAGATCGGAGGGCCGGGGCAGGCGCTGCTGCCCCCGAACATAAGGCTTTCCGTCGATTTCGGGCGGAAGCAGGGTTGGTTTTATTGAAAAATTAGATTATATTATGCGTGACAATTCAGGAAATCGATCATGAATCTGCCCACCATCAAGCAGCTCCAGTATTTGACCACGCTTTACGAGCATGGCCACTTCGGCCGGGCCGCCGAGGCCTGTTTCGTGACCCAGTCCACCTTGTCCGCCGGTTTGCGGGAGCTCGAGGCGGTGCTCGACGCCACGCTGGTCGAGCGCACCAAACGGGTGGTGCGCTTCACGCCGCTGGGCGAGAAGGTTGCGCGCAAGGCGTACAATGTGCTGCGCGAGGTGACCGAGATCGCCCAGCTGGCGCGGGCAGCCGGCCGGCCGCTGTCGGGCGAGCTGCGGCTCGGCGTCATTCCGACCATCGCGCCGTTCTTCCTGCCGAAGGTGCTGCCGACGCTGCGGCGGTCTTACCCGGATCTGAAGCTCTACCTGCGCGAGGAAATGAGCCACGTGGCGTGCGACGCGCTGATGCGCGGCCAACTGGATTGCGTGCTCCTGGCCTTGCCGTATGGCTGCGGCGACGTGCAGGCGGCCGAGCTGTTCGACGACGAACTGGTGGCGGCCCTGCACGAGACGGACGAGTCCACCCTGCCGAACGAGGTGAGCCCAAGCGATCTGGACAGTGATCACCTGCTGTTGCTGGAAGACGGGCACTGCCTGCGCAACCATGCGTTGGCCGCCTGCGACCGGCCGGACCTGCGGGGCGAGCGCGCCATTTTGGGCACCTCCCTGCACACGCTGGTGCAGATGGTTGATAACGAACTGGGCGTGACGCTGCTGCCGCGTATGGCGGTGGACGCCGGTATTCTGGACGGCACCCGGGTGGTGACCCGGCCGCTGACGTCTGATCAGGCCAAGCGCCGCATCGCGCTGGTGTGGCGGCGCAAGAGCCCGCGGGAGGACGAGTTCCGCCTGCTGGCGGACTTCTTCATTGCGGCGCGAAATGGCTCGGCAACCCGGCCTGCCGAGGTGGTCGAGGCCCCCGAGGCCGCTGCATCGCCTGCAGACTGATCCGCTGCCGGGCAGGCGGGTCTTCGCCCTCTGGTTGTTTAATGGATAGCAGGTCCGCCAGTTGACGGGCCTGCTAACAGCAATGTTTGCACCCTGAAGTAGTGGATGCTGTTTAATGCCGGTGGTGTTATGAAGTAGGCCGAAGCGCTGCTGCATTAATACACCGTTCATGTAGTCTGTTGCAGTGCCGTCACGGCTGTTTCGGTTGGTCAGCCGACTATGCGAATCTACTCCAAGGGGGCTTAGAGTTCATGTTGAAGAAGTTTGTACTGGCGGCCGTGGCCGCCTCCCTTTGCGCGTCTGTTGCTCCGGCGGCCCTCGCGCAGTCTTCCGGGCGCAAGGCGCAGGAGAAGGGCACGGCGGAAATTCCACAGTGCAGCCGCAAGCTGGGCACCATCGCCATCGTCGAGCCGGATGACCAGTGGTGGCGCAGCTATGGGCTTGGCAGCCCCGAGGCCATTCTGCGCGTCTTCGTTCAGAAATCCGGCTGCTTCACGCTGGTCAATCGTGGCCGCAGCATGCAGAGCCGCAGCATGGAGCGCGCCCTGGCTGACTCCGGCGAGCTTCAGGAAGGTTCAAACCTGGGCAAGGGTCAGGTCCGCGCGGCTGATTACTTTCTTCAGCCTGATCTGGTGACCTCCAACAACGATTCCGGCGGCAACCGCATCGGTGGCGCGCTGGGCGGTCTGGTGGGAGGCGCCTTCGGCGCGATTGCCGGCGGCATCAACATGAAGAAGAAGGAAGCCAACGTCACCCTGTCGATCGTCAACGCCCGCACCACTGAGGAAGAGGCGCTGGTCGAGGGTTACGCCCGCAAGCGCGACATCGGCTTCGCTGGCGGTGGCGCCGGCTTCTTCGGCGCATTCGCTGGTGTGGCCGGCAGCGGCTACGAGAACACCGAGATCGGCCAGGTGATTGTGCTGGCTTACCTTGATGCCTACACCAAGCTGGTCGGCCAGATGGGCGGCCTGCCGGAGAACGCCTCGGCTGCGGCTCCGGTCGCCCAGTAAGGCTCAGGCGGTTTCATCCGCTGAACTGAACAAGAAGGGGCGTGCCCAGCCGGGCGCGCCCCTTTGCTTTTGGTTACGCCCGGATGTAGCTGGCCCCGTTCACGTCGATGGTGGTGCCGGTCATGGCGGCGGGAGCCTCGCTCGCCAGGTAGGTGATCACGTTTGCCACCTCCTCGGGGGCAGACATGCGGCGCAGCGGAATGTCGGCCGAGGCGGCGGCTTCGCCGTACACCCGCACCCAGTCCTCCGCCATTTCCGTGCGGGTGAAACCGGGGGCGACGTTAAAGGCGAGAATGTTCTGCGCGGCAAAGCCCCGGGCAATGGATTTGGTCAGCGCCGCCTGCGCCGCCTTGGATGCGGCGTAGTGCATGTAGTCCGGCGTATCGCCCCGGTGCGCGGCCCGGCTGATGACGGTGACGATGCGACCGCCGCCATTGGCCTCGAAGTGGGGCAGGGCGCACTTGCACAGGTCTGCCGAGGCGATCACGTTCACCTGCATCGTGGTCGCCCAGTCGCGCGACCAGCGCTCCCAGTCTGCATCAACGCCGCTCTCGGAGAAGGTGGCGGCGTTGTTGACCAGCACGTCGATCTTGCCGTTGGGGGCGACGGCGAGCGCCTCTTCCCACACCTTGAGGCCGGCGCCCGGCTGGTTCAGATCGCCCTCGATCAGCGCGCCGCGCCCGTTGATTTCAGCCAGCACGCTCTCGGCGGCTTGCCGGTTGCGGCCATAATGGATGAGCACGAACGCGCCCTTGGCGGCCAGCTGGCGCACGCTTGCCGCGCCGATGCCACGTGATCCGCCGGTGATGAGAACGGTTGAACCGTTGAGCGACATGATGAGCCTCGCAAATTGGAAAGGCAGGAAACCCGGTTGGGTCGCCTGCCTTTACCGTTTCATCTGCAACGGGTCGAGGGGGATGGCCATGCCGCCGCCCCAATAACGCCCAACTTAATGTTGCGCAGTGGTCGCGCCTGCCGTGGCGTGGCGCAGCACCGTGACGGCCAGCACCGTCAGCAACGCCGTCAGCACCGCGCCGATGCCTGCCGCCACGTGCAGGCTGGAGACGAACGCCTCGCGCCCCGCTGCCAGCAACGCTGCGGCATCGCCCTGTGTCAGATCCCCCGCTACGGCTGCGGCTGCAAACAGGGAGTCCCGCCCGGCCGTCAGCGCCTCGGCGGGCAGGCTGGCGGGCAGGGTGTCCGCCGCCGCGGCGCGGTAGACGGCGGCGGCCACGCTGCCGATCACCGCAATGCCCAGGGCGTGGGACAACTCCATCGACGTTTCCGAAATGCCCGAGGCCTCGCCCGCCCGTTCGGGAGGGGCCGCGCCCAGAATGGCGTTGGTCAGCAGGGTGATGGCGGCGTTGGCCCCGAAAATGGCGAGGCCGAAGCCGGTGATGACCGTCAGGTAGCCGTCGGTTGTCGGGGCCTGCGTCAGCAGGGCGAACCCGGCGGTGCCAAGGGCAAAGCCCCCGCCGATGACCAGCGTCGGGTGAGTCTTGCCCGCCATCCACGGCGCAAGGAGAGAACCGAGCGTGCCGATGATCAGCGCGGGCAGCAGATGCAGCGCCGCATCCAGCGCGGAAAGCCCCAGCACCAGCTGCATGTACTGGTTGGTCAGGAACATGGGCGCGGCGAACGCCAGCAGAATGAGCGTCTGGGTGATCAGCGTGGCGCGGAAGGCCGAATTGCGGAACAGGTCCGGGCTGATCATCGGGTCCGTCAGCCGGATCTGGCGGCGCGCGAACAGGAAGCCGATGCCGACGCCCGCCGCCATGGCGAGCACGGCCAGCGGACTGACGCCGTCAACCGTCGCCTCCTTGATGCCGTAGACGGCCACCATCACGGCGGAGGTCGCCAGCACGGCGCTGGGAATGTCCAGCGAGCCGGCGTCCTTCTGCTTGTGTTCAGGCAGCAGAAGCGGGCCCACGATCAGCAGCAGGACCATCACCGGCACATTGAGCAGAAAGACGGCACCCCACCACCAGTATTCCAGCACGATACCGCCCAGCACCGGCCCGGCCGAGCCGCCGCCCATGAACAGGCTGAGCCAGACGGCAATAGCAAGGCCCCGCTGGCGCTCGTCATGAAACATGTTGCGGATGAGCGAGAGGGTGGAGGGCATGAGCGTTGCCGCCGCAATGCCGAGGAGGGCGCGGGCGGTAATCAGCATGGCCGGGGTCGTGGCAAATGCCGCCAGCAGGGAGGTGACGCTGAACGCCGCCGCGCCGATGAGCAGCAGTTTGCGCCGCCCGATCCGATCGCCGAGCGAGCCCATGGTCACGAGCGAGCCGGCAACGAAGAAGCCGTAAATGTCGATGATCCACAGCAGCTGCGTGCTGGTGGGGCGCAGGTCTGCCGCCAGATGCGGAATGGCCAGATGTAGCACCGTCATGTCGATGGCAATGAGCAGGGCGGGCAACACCAGAACGCATAATCCCACCCACTCCCGCCAGGTGGCGAGGGGGGTAACGGACGCTGGCGGGTTCGCATCGGATACAGGGCCGTGCATGGAGGTAATCCTTGTCTGGTCAACAAGCTGAAGAGCAAATGCGAAGAAGCGGCGCAGCAGCAACGGCGTGGGCAGGAGTAGGGGCCGCCGCCAGGCCTGAGCCGGGGAAAAGCATTCGAGTGGAGTGCGCAACGCTACAAACCGCCGTTTCAGCGGGGCGGGCTCTCTATCAGACCTGCGGGCAGGAGCGCAAGGGGAACAGGGCCAGCGCTCTGTGCCGTTCAGTTCGCGCGGGCTTCCACGCCGTCAGCGTCCGGACCGTCGAAACTCTGGGTCTTCACCCAGTCTGCGGCGGAGGGCAGGCTGCCGCCTACGGCCTTGCGGATGAAATGATCGATGGCTGCGTTGAGCCGCGCAACCTGCGGGGCCGCCTTTGCGCCCTCGGGCGTGATCCGGCAGTAGGCGCCGTTGAAGTTGTGATCCATGCCCTCGAAAATCAGGGCAAAGCCAAGCCCCGGGCGGGCCGCAGCAAAAGAATCGAGATGCCGCCGCCAGTCGTCAACGAAGCCGGGCAGCACGTCGGTCGTGCCGGTCACCACCAGCTGCGGCACACTCACATGGCTCCAGCCGTCAAGGCTGGTAAAGCCGGCAATGGTCGCGGGCGGGGAGATGGCGATGACGGCTTTGGGCGTGCGCCAGTTGCGAGTGAAGTCGCCATCAGGCCGCTGGATGCGGGCACCACCTGCAATCTGCGCGATCAGCGCGCCGTAGCTGTGACCAGCAGCCACCACGGTACCAGAGAAGGAGAGGCTGGCGAACTGCTGAGGTGCATTCGGCGTGAAAGCGGCATCCACCACGGCGTAGTCGCGCATGCGCAGCAACCGCCCGTCCGCCGTCTTGTAGTCGTCCCGGCGAGGGTGTTCCTCGGAATCCACGTGTTGCGGGGCGGCAACCACATAGCCACGCGCCGCCCAGTCCTTCAGCAGCACGTCATAGCGACTGTAGCTGGCATTGGCCCCGTGCGAGAAAATCAGGAGGGTGCAGTTCGTGCACCCCGACGCTGGGGCGAATACGCGCACTGGAACGGCCCGGCCCGCATCATCCAGCGTCAGGTCACGGACGACAACCTCGGCTGACGCTGCTGACGGTGCGGTTTCTGCCTGCGATGCCTCTGAAAGGGCGAGCCCGAGCGGAAGTGCTGCCGCAACCAGCGCCTTGGTGTTCTTTACTCGGGCCATGACGTTCCTCCCTGGGCAAGGGGCGAACCATAGGCCATCAGGGTGGTAAACGCGGGCGGAATTTGCGCGCGTTACCACACTGCGAGCGGGGCGCGGGGCGTGAGGCCCGCCAGTTCAGGCGGATGCAGCCTCGGCCCCGGCCTGCGTGAGCGCGGCAAGATCGTCCTTGCTCAGGTCAAGGCGCACGGCGGCGAGCAACTGCTCAAGCTGCTCGGGCCGGGTGGCGCTGGCAATGGGTGCAACGATGCCCGGCTGGGCCATCATCCAGGCCAGCGCCACGCTGGCGGGCTGGGTGCTGTGCCGCGCCGAGACGTCGTCGAGCGCCTCCAGGATGCGCGAGCCCTTGGCGTTCAGATAACCAGCCACGCTGCCGCCGCGCACGCTCTGGCCGAGGTCGGCCTCGCGGCGGTACTTGCCGGAGAGAAATCCCTTCGCAAGGCTGAAGTACGGAATGACGCCGATATCTTCCTGCACGCACAGATCCTGCAGCGCGCCTTCGTAGGCGTGGCGGTCATAGAGGTTGTAGAGCGGCTGAAGGCTCTCGTAGCGCGGCAGCCCCTCCCGGGCACTCACCTCCAGCGCTTCGGTCAGCCGCTCGGCAGTGTAGTTTGAGGCACCGATGGCGCGCACCACGCCAGCCTCGATCAGCTTCTGATAGGCGCGCAGCGTCTCTTCCAGTGGCACGCTCGTGTCGTCGGTGTGGGACTGGTACAGGTCGATGTAATCGGTTTGCAGCCGCTTGAGCGAAGCCTGGATGCCGCTGGCAATATGCTCGGCCGACAAACCCTTGCCGCCCGGCCCCATGTCCAGCCCCACCTTGGTGGCGATCAGCACCTTCTCGCGCTTGGCCGGATCGCGGGCCAGCCACTGGCCGATAACGGTCTCTGACTCGCCTCCCTCATGGCCGGGCACCCAGCGCGAGTAGGCATCCGCAGTGTCGATGAGATTGCAGCCCGCCTCCACGAAGGCATCGAGTAGGCGGAATGACATGTCGTGATCCGCCGTCCAGCCGAAGACGTTGCCGCCAAAGGCGAGGGGAGCGGCTTTGAGACCGGAGCGGCCAATGGGGCGAAGCGTTGCGGACATGGACCTGTCTTTCGTAATGAACCGTAGGTGCAGAACGATACAAACAGGCTGGCGGCTCCTGCAACGCGCCTGTCGGCGGTCCCTCTAACAGGCGAACATGAACGGTAGCTTGGCGGCAAATAAGAAACGGGGCGGAAAACCGCCCCGTCCTTTGTATCCTACTTGTTGTCGCCCATCTTGAGCGCGGCGATGAAGGCTTCCTGCGGAATGTCCACCTTGCCGAAGGTGCGCATCCGCTTCTTGCCCTCTTTCTGCTTCTCCAGCAGCTTGCGCTTGCGGGTGATGTCGCCGCCGTAGCACTTGGCGGTCACGTCCTTGCGCAGCGCCGCGATGGTCTCGCGGGCGATGACCTTGCCGCCGATGGCCGCCTGAATCGGGATTTTGAACATGTGGCGCGGAATCAGGTCCTTCATGCGCTCGCACATGTGGCGACCGCGCGCTTCGGCCTGAGAGCGGTGGACGATCATCGAGAGCGCGTCCACCGGCTCTTCGTTCACCAGCAGGTTCATCTTCACCAGGTCACCCTCGCGGTGGCCGATCTGGTGGTAGTCGAAGCTGGCGTAGCCGCGCGAGATCGACTTCAGGCGGTCATAGAAGTCGAACACCACTTCGTTGAGCGGCAGTTCGTAAACCACCATGGCGCGGGTCCCGGCGTAAGACAGGTTCTTCTGGATGCCGCGGCGGTCCTGACACAGCTTCAGCACCGAGCCGAGGTATTCGTCGGGCACGAAGATGGTCGCCTCGATCCACGGCTCCTCGATGTGATCGATCCGCACCACCTCCGGCATGTCGGCCGGGTTGTGCAGCTCGGTCATCGTGCCGTCGGTCCGGTGGATGTGATAGACCACGGACGGCGCGGTGGTGATGAGGTCGAGATCGAACTCGCGGGAGAGGCGCTCCTGAATGATTTCAAGGTGCAGGAGGCCGAGGAAGCCGCAGCGGAAGCCGAAGCCCAGCGCGGCGGACGTTTCCATTTCGTAGGTGAAGCTGGCGTCGTTGAGGCGCAGCTTGGCCATGCTGTCGCGCAGCTTCTCGAAATCTGCCGCGTCGACCGGGAACATGCCGCAGAACACCACGGACTGCACTTCGCGGAAGCCGGGCAGGGGCTCGGCCGTCTTGGCGTTCTTGGTCTCGACCAGCGTGTCACCCACGCGGGTCTGGGCCACTTCCTTGATCTGGGCGGTGATGAAGCCGACCTCGCCGGGGCCCAGATCCTGAAGATAATCGATCTTCGGGCGGAACACGCCGATGCGCTCGACGGTCTGGTCCGTGCCGGCCGCCATCATGCGCAGGCTCATGCCCTTCTTCAGCACGCCATCGACCACGCGGACGAGCAGGATGACGCCGAGGTACGGGTCATACCAGGAATCCACCAGCATCGCCTTGAGTGGCGCGTTGGGGTCCCCCTTCGGGGACGGAATGTACTGGACGATGGCTTCGAGCACGTCGTCGATACCGATGCCGGACTTGGCCGAGGCGAGCACGGCGTTGTCGGTCTCGAGGCCAATTACGTCCTCGATCTGCAGCTTCACCCGGTCCGGGTCGGCGGCGGGCAGGTCCACCTTGTTGATAACCGGCACGATGGTGTGGTCGTTCTCGATCGCCTGATAGACGTTGGCGAGAGTTTGCGCTTCCACGCCCTGCGAGGCGTCCACCACCAGCAGCGAGCCCTCGCAGGCCGCCAGCGAGCGGGAGACCTCATAGGCGAAGTCCACGTGGCCGGGTGTGTCCATCAGATTCAGCACGTAGGACTTGCCGTCCTTCGCCTTGTACTCGAGGCGCACGGTCTGGGCCTTGATGGTGATGCCCCGCTCGCGCTCGATGTCCATGTTGTCGAGCACCTGCTCAACCATCTCGCGGTCGGCAAGGCCGCCACAACGCTGAATCAGCCGGTCGGCCAGGGTGGATTTCCCATGGTCGATGTGGGCGATGATCGAAAAATTGCGAATGAGTGAAGCATCGGTCGTCATGCAAGCGCCCATAGCACTGCTCGAGGCTCTCGCAAAGCTGTCGTTGCAGGGAAGAGCAGTAAGTTGTGCGCTTTATTGCTTAAGTCGCGGCGAGCAGCCCGCCCATACATGCCGGATATAGTGGCAGACAGGGGGCGCGGCGTGTGACATCATTCGGTTAACCAAAACGAACCGGTTGGGAGATGGCGCGTGCTGAAAGTGGCGATCATCGGCTCCGGTCCTGCGGGTTATTACACGGCCGAGGGACTGCTGAAGCAGTTTGGCAGTGGCGTTCAGATTGACATCATCGACCGGTTGCCGACGCCCTTCGGGCTGATCCGCAATGGCGTCGCACCCGATCACCAGAGCATCAAGGCGGTGACGCGCCGCTACGAGAGCACACAGCTCGGCGGCAATGTCCGCTTCTACGGCAATGTGGAGGTGGGGGATGCTGTCAGCATGGAGGAGCTACGCCAACTCTATCATGCCGTGGTATTGGCAACCGGTGCGCCGCAGGACCGCCCGCTCGGCATCCCCGGTGACGAGAAGCCGGGGGTCATCGGCGCGGCGGCGTTCGTGGGCTGGTATAACGGGCATCCGGACCATGCGGACCTGAATCCGCCGCTTGATACGGAGACGGTGGCGATCATCGGCAACGGCAACGTGGCCCTGGATGTCGCTCGAGTGCTGGTGAAGACGCCGGAGGAAATGTCTGCTTCGGATCTGACTTGCCACGCAGCGGATGTCATCCACCGCAGCCCCATTCGCACCATTTATATCATCGGGCGTCGCGGGCCGCTTCAGGTCAACTTCACGCCCAAGGAACTGGGAGAACTGGGAGAACTGGGAGAGGCAGTCCCGCTGGTAGAGCCCGGCCAGCTTCCGTCCGAAGGTGCCGAACGCGGAGTTGAGGATACTGGTCTGCGCAAGGCGGTGGGGCATCTGCGCCAGTTCGCCGACCGATCACCTGAGGACAAGGCCCGGCAGATCCGCTTTCTCTTTTACTCCCGCCCGCAAGCCGTGCTTGGGGGCAACCGTGCCGAAGGGCTGCGGCTGGAGCGCACCTCGCTGGACGCGGCGGGGCAGGCGATCGGCACGGGAGAGACGTTCGATCTGCCCGCCGGTCTCATCATCTCCTGCATTGGTTACCGAACCCTGTCCATACCGGGCGTGCCGTTCGACAAC
>NZ_DATBUP010000065.1:0-36718 GCF_036515995.1 Pedomonas sp.
CGCCGCCGCCGAACGAGGAAGCAACCGGAGCAAAGCTCATGCCCGGACGAGCCGGTGCGGTTTGCTGCGGGGCAGCCTGGGCGGCGGGAGCAGCAGCATCGATACCAGTGGCGACCACCGACACGCGCATGCGGCCGTTCAGGCCCTCATTGAAAGCCGAGCCGACGATGATGTTAGCTTCCGGATCCACCATCTCGCGGATGTGGTTGGCAGCCTCGTCCACTTCGAACAGGGTCAGGTCGTCGCCGCCGGTGATGTTGATGATGACGCCCTTGGCGCCGCGCATGGACACTTCGTCCAGCAGCGGGTTGGCAATGGCGGCCTGGGCGGCTTCGATGGCGCGGCTCGGGCCTTCGGCCTCGCCCGTCCCCATCATGGCCTTGCCCATCTCGCTCATCACCGTGCGGATGTCGGCGAAGTCGAGGTTGATGAGGCCCGGCATCACCATCAGGTCGGTAATGCCGCGCACGCCTGCATCCAGCACTTCGTCGGCCATGCAGAACGCTTCCTTGAAGGTCGTCTGCGGGTTGGCGATGCGGAACAGGTTCTGGTTCGGAATGATGATCAGCGTGTCGACGTGCTTCTGGAGCTCGGCAATGCCTTCCTCCGCCGAGCGCATGCGACGAGCACCCTCGAAGCTGAACGGCTTGGTCACGACGCCGACGGTCAGGATGCCCTTCTCGCGCGCCGCACGGGCCACGATCGGTGCAGCGCCCGTACCGGTGCCACCGCCCATACCGGCAGTGATGAACACCATGTGCGCGCCTTCAAGAGAGGTTTCGAGCGTCTCAAGGGTTTCCTCGGCCGCGGCACGGCCGATTTCCGGGCGCGAACCGGCACCCAGGCCCTGCGTGATCTTGAGGCCGAGCTGAATGCGGGTTTCCGCCGGGCTGGCGGCCAGCGCCTGCGCGTCCGTGTTGGCGACGACGAAATCGACGCCCTGCAGCCCGGAATTGATCATGTTGGAAACGGCGTTGCCGCCGGCGCCACCCACGCCGATCACCATGATGCGCGGTGCCAGCTCTGTGAGCTCCGGCCGCTTCAGTTCAATACCCATGCCCAAACCTCCTTGTCTCGACGAAGTGCGCTCTTGGACGCTGTTCTATACTTGTAATGCTAACCTCTGATCCATGGGGAGTAATCTCACAAGCTCCCTCTCAGGATCTCGATCATTCTCTCCAGCGGGCTGCGCGAAATCCTGTTCATGGACACGCGCGCATCCCGCCAGATGTCTTGGCCCTGCCTCAGTTCATGCAGCACTAATCCGACGAGTGTCGAGAATGCCGGCCCTGTTGCTGCTTCTGGTAATCCCTCAAGTGGGCGGGGCGTGGCAATTTTTGTTTCTCGTCCGAACACGCCTGTGGCGAAATGTGCGATACCGTTGAGGTCCGCCACACCGCCCGTCAGCACAACGGAACGTCCTACCGCACGGCGGAAACCGAGCTCGTCGAGCCGCTGGGCCACTTCAGAGAGAATCGCCTCCACCCGCATGCGGATGACGCTCGAGAGCTGCGCCTTCGTGATCCACGACGCCGGACCGCCTTCACGGATCGGCTGCACCTCGACCAGATCATGGTTGTCCCGGCTGGTGGTGATCAGCGTGCCGTGCAGGGAAAGCATCCGCTCCGCATGGCTGCGGCGTGTGTTGAACGCTGCCGCAATATCATCGACGATGTCCGAGCCGCCCATGGCCACGCAGGCCATGCCGACGACCATCCCGCGCGCCAGCACAGAGACGTTGGTGACGCCCGCACCCATCTCCACCAGCGCCACGCCCAGCTCGCGTTGCTCGGCCTCAAGGCAGGCAAGGCCCGAGGCCAGCGGCGAGGCAACGATGGCCTGCACATCGAGGTGCGCCTGACGCACGCACAGATCGAGGTTGCGCAGCGGCGCGGTGTCCGCGGACACAACAAGAATATCCACGCCCAACCGCTCGGCATGGAAGCCCAGAGGGTTCACCACGCCGGTCAGCCCGTCGATGGTGTAGATGGCCGGAATGGCGTGTAGAATGGTACGGCCGCCCGGATCGATCCGCTCGCGCCCTTCCAGCAGCACACGGTCGATGTCGGCACGCTCGATCTGATGGCCGGCAATGTCCACGTCCACCTGATGGATCTGGTAGCTGATCCCGCCGGAGGACATGCTGACGATCACCCGGTCGACCGTGGTCTCGGCCATCTTCTCGGCCTGATCCATGGCGGCACGGATGGCGCGCTCGGTCGCCTCCATGTCGGCGACCATGCCCTTGCGCACGCCCGTGCACAGCTGGTGCCCGAATCCGAGAATGCGGGGCTCGCTGCCCGGGGTCAGCAGCGCGATCAGCGCGGCAACCTTGGAGCTGCCGACGTCAAGCGCCGCAATCACCCGCTCACCCTTGGAAAGGGCAAGCCTGGTCCCGCCTCTGCGCCGACTCCCGCTCATATGCTCATCCCCTGCGTTCCCGCCTTGGCCGGAACACCGCCACCGGTTTCACTGCTCTTGGAAAGGGTGGCTGCACGCCGCGTATAGATTCGATCTTCCTGCCGCATGTCGAAGCGGGCAAAACCGCGCCCGAGAAGCCCGGTGCTGCGCTCCATCTCCGAGAAGCGCTCCAGCGCCTTGCGGCTGGCGTCCTCGCCCTCGGGCAGCATCAGCAGCTCGCCCGAACGGAAGCGCAGGTCCCAGCGCCGGCCGCCGACCCAGGTGGCTGCATCCATGCGTGAGCGTAGTTCCGGATGAATGGACAGCAAAGAGTACAGACCCATGGTGTTCTGGTTGGCATCCGGCCCGACCACCAGCGGCAGCTTCATGAACTGCTTCACCCGTTCGGTCTCCAGCACCCGGCCGTATACGTCGATGACGCTGAGGCGGCCCTGATGCTGCCACACGGCAACCGGCTTGCGCTCCTGCACCACGATGTTCAGCGTATCAGGCAGATGCCGCGAGACGGAGGCGTCCGCAATCCACGGGTTCTCCCGCAGCCGCTCGCGCACGTCATCCAGATCGATGGCGAGCATGGAATTGGTGCGACCGTCCAGAACCGCACTGTAGATGGCCAGACGCGGCGCATGCTTCGCGCCGGAGACCTGCAACGTCGTGACTTCGAAGCCGAGGCTGGCCGCGCCCTGCGCCAGGCCATAGCTGATGCGCTTGGGCACGTCGAAATACCACAGGCTCAGACCGGCGACCGCCCCCGCCAGCGCCAGGCCGCCGGCCAGCAGAAGGCCGCGGCGCAGACCCCGCCAGGGTGCAGCACCTGTCTGTTGTTTCTTCGCTTTGGATGAGCGTTTGCTCATCGACTGCCCCCAGCCTCCTCAATCAGCATCCCGACCAGCGCATCGAAACTGATGCCCCGATAGGCGGCCTGTTCAGGCACCAATGACAGCGGGGTCATACCCGGCTGTGTGTTGACTTCAAGCAGGTAGAGAGTGCCCGGCTCGCCCGCAGTATCGTCATAGCGGAAATCGGAACGGGACACACCCCGGCAACCGAGCGCATTATGGGCGTTCACCGCCATTTCCATCGCCTCACGGGTCGCATCCGGGTGGATCGGCGCGGGGACGATGTGCCGGGTCAGGCCATCCGTGTACTTGGCGTCGTAATCATAGAAGCCCTGCGTCGGCTGAAGCTCGGTCACGGCCAGCGCCTCGCCGTTGTGCACGGCCACGGTCAGCTCCCGGCCGGGGATGAACGGCTCGGCCAGCAGTTCCTCGAACTCCTGCCACGGCCCCTTCGAGTCGCGGCTGATCGGATTGCCGTAGTTGCTGTTGTCGGTGACGATGGCCACCCCCACCGACGAGCCTTCGTTGACCGGCTTCAGCACGTAGGGGCGCGGCAGCGGATCAGCCTCGAAGATGCTCTCGGACTTCACCACGCCGCCGCCCGGCATGCGGATGCCCGCCTGCGCCAGCACGGTCTTGGTCAGCTGCTTGTCGATGGCGACGGCAGATGTGGTCAGGCCCGAGTGGGTATAGGGAATGCCCATCAGGTCGAGCATCCCCTGCACCGAGCCGTCCTCGCCCGGCGTGCCGTGCAGCGCGTTGAACACTACGTCCGGCTTCAGTTCTGCCAGGCGCTGCGCCACGTTGCGATCCATATCGAGCGCGGTGACGCGATAGCCCAGCCGCTCGCACGCGGCAGCCACGGCCTTGCCCGATGTCAGCGACACGTTCCGCTCGGCGGACCAGCCGCCCATCAACACCACTACATGACGGCTCATGCCTGCCCCTCGCCTTCTGGCCGCGTCTTCTCGCGTCGGCCGATACGCTGGATCTCCCACTGGAGATCGACGCCACTGGCCTCCTTCACCCGGCGGCGCACGTCCTCGCCCAGATCTTCCAGATCATCGGCGGATGCGCCTCCCGTATTCAGGAGGAAATTGCAATGCTTCTCGCTCACCTGCGCGCCCCCGCGGGTCAGCCCCCGGCATCCGGCAGCGTCCACCAGCTGCCAGGCCTTGTGGCCGTCCGGGTTCTTGAAGGTCGAGCCCCCGGTGCGGGAGCGCAGCGGCTGGCTTGCTTCCCGCTCGGCCGCGATGCGATCCATCTCCGCGCCGACGACCGCCGGATCGGCCGGAGCGCCTTCCAGCACCGCCTCGATCACGATGGCCCCTTCCGGCAGTTCGGAGTGGCGATAGGTATAGTTCAGCGCTGACGCCGGCAGGGTCTCGATCCGTCCGTCACGATGCACGACCGTGCATTCCACCAGCACGTCCGCCGTCTCGCGGCCATAAGCGCCTGCGTTCATGCGCACGGCCCCGCCGATGGTGCCCGGAATGCCGCGCAGGAACTCCATGCCGCCGATGCCCGCATCGCGCGCGGCGCTTGCCGCCGTGATACCCATGGCCGCCGCACCCGCGCGAATCCTGTTCCCCGGCTCGACGCTCACCTGCGCAAACGCCTTGGACAGGCGCACGACCACGCCATCGACGCCGCCATCCCGCACCAGCAGGTTGGAGCCGACGCCTACCGGCAGCACCGGCACATCCTGCGGGCAGGCTTTCAGGAACTCCACCAGATCAGCAACGTCTGCCGGGCGGAACAACACGTCCGCCGGACCGCCGCAGCGGAACCAGATAAAGTCCGCCAGCGAGCCGTTCGCCTCCAGCGAGCCGCGCACCTGCGGCAGCCGGTCGATCAGAGCAGGAGTGGCCGTTGCCAGCGTCATGCCGCCGCTTCCTCCCGCCGTGCCTTGATGGCATCCGCAAGACCTGCCGCCCACTTGGTGATGTCGCCCGCGCCGAGGCAGACCACCATGTCGCCCGGCTTCACCATGTTCGCCAGCTGCTCTGCTAGATGCTCGGCACCATCGGTCGCCATCGCGTGGCGATGGCCGCTGGCCTGCAGGCCCTTCACCAGCTCGTCGCGGCCCACGCCCTCGATCGGGCTTTCGCCCGCTGCATAGACCGGCGTCACGATCACCGTGTCAGCGTCGTTGAAGCAGGTGCAGAACTCGGTCATCAGGTCGCGCAGACGCGTATAGCGGTGCGGCTGGGCGACGGCGATGACACGCCCTTCCCCGATGCCTTCCCGCGCGGCGGCCAGCACGGCGCGAATCTCGACCGGATGGTGGCCATAGTCATCGATGATGGTCACGCCTTCCACCTCGCCCACGCGGGTGAAGCGGCGCTTTACGCCACCAAACTCGGCAAACGCCTGCTTCAGCGCTTCATCGGAAATGCCCAGCTTCTGCGCCACGGCAACGGCGGAGAGCGCGTTCTGCACGTTGTGGCGGCCCGGCATGGCCAGCTCCAGCCCTTCGATCACGCGGCTTTCGCCGGTGCGGCGGTTGGTGATGACCACGTTGAAGCGGTTGCCGCCGGGGCACGGCTGCACCTGATCGCCCCGCACGTCCGCCTGCGCATTGAAGCCGTAGGTGATGATCGGCCGGTCGGTCACGTGCGGGATCAGCGCCTGCACTTCCGGGTGGTCGAGGCACATCACCGCTGCGCCATAGAACGGCACATGCTCGATGAATTCGATGAAGGACTGCTTCACCTTCTCGAACGAGCCGTAGTGATCGAGATGCTCGGGATCGATGTTGGTCACGATCGCGATGGTCGGCGGCAGGCGCAGGAACGAGCCGTCCGATTCGTCGGCTTCCACCACCATCCACTCGCCCTCGCCCAGACGGGCATTAGTGCCGTAGGCGTTGATGATGCCGCCGTTGATGACGGTCGGGTCCAGCCCGGCCTTGTCCAGCACGGCGGAGATCAGCGAGGTGGTCGTGGTCTTGCCGTGGGTGCCGGCAACGGCGACCGTATTCTTCAGGCGCATCAGTTCGGCCAGCATTTCGGCGCGGCGAACGACCGGGATGAACTTCTCCCGCGCCAGATCCACTTCCGGATTGCCGTTGCGGATGGCGGAGGAGATCACCACCACCGCCGCGTCGCCCAGGTTCTCCGCCTTGTGGCCGATGTGCACCGGAATGCCGCGCTCGCGCAGGCGGGTGACGTTGTAGCTCTCGGCCACGTCAGAGCCCTGAACGCTGTAGCCCAGGTTCTTCATCACCTCGGCAATGCCCGACATGCCGATACCGCCGATGCCGACGAAGTGAATGGTGCCGATGTCGCGTTCCAGGCCACTCATACTGCTGCCTTCGTGTGTTCTGGGGCGCTTGCGCCGCCCGTGTTGGAAGTCGCTTCCGCAATGCGGGAGATCAGTTGCGCCAGATGCTCTGCCGCCTCGGGCTGCCCTGCGGCCTTCGCCTTGGCGGCCACCTCGAGCAGCGCTGCCGGAGAAGCCGCCCATGCCTTGATGGCGTCCGCCAGAGCCTCGGGCGTGAACGCGGCCTGCGGAATGAGGCGCGCGCCGCCCGCGTCCGCCACATCCCGCGCGTTGGCGGTCTGGTGGTCGTCCATGGCGCTGGGCAGCGGCACGAGGATGGACGGCCGGCCCACGGCGGTCAGTTCCGACAGCGTGGAGGCCCCAGCCCGTGCGATCACCAGATGAGACCAGCGCAGCTTGTCCGCCATGTCTGTGATGTAGGCGCTGCACTCGGCAGCGATGCCGACGCGCGAGTAGAGCTTCCTCACCGTCTCCAGATCGGCCTCGCGGCACTGCTGGGTCATGCGTACACGGCGCTTCAGTTCGGGCGGCAGCAGGTCGATGGCGGCGGGCACCACGTCCGCCAGAATCTTTGCGCCCTGGCTGCCGCCGATCACGAGGATTCGGAAAGCGGAGGTTTCGCTGAACTCGGGATACGGCAGATCGCGCAGCGCCAGAATGTCCTGCCGCACCGGATTGCCGGTCAGCACCGTGCGCTTCAGAAGCCCCGGCTTCAGCCGCTGCGTCTGGCGGAAGGAGGTGGCGATCAGCGTCGTGAACCGGGCCAGCAGGCGGTTCACCCGCCCCAGCACCGCGTTCTGCTCATGAATGGCAATGGGAACGCGCAGGCCGATGGCGGCCAGCAGTGCGGGCAGCGCCGGATAGCCGCCGAAGCCCACCACCACGGCCGGGCGGCGGCGCTGCATCAGCCGGTGCGCCTCGCCCGTGCCCGCCAGAATGTTGCGCACGCTTGCAATCTTGCCCTTGAGGCCGCCGTTCAGCGTGCCGGAGGCCAGCACATGGGTTTTCACACCGCCGAACAGGCCGGGGTAGCGCAGGCCGCGCTCATCGGTCATCAGCGCCACGTCATAGCCCTTGGCCCGCAGGCGCTCGGATACAGCATGGGCCGGAACCATGTGGCCGCCGGTGCCGCCCGCCGCCACCACGATGAGCGGTTGATTCGGCAGGGGTTTGTGAGCGGACTGGGTCATGCAGTCCTCCCCACCGCGAACGGGCTGGCGTCCAGAAAGCGGTTGCGCCGCGTCAGCGCCAGCACCAGCCCCATGGTGAAGGCCGTGGCAATGAACGAAGAACCGCCATGGCTGACGAACGGCAGGGTCATGCCCTTGGACGGCAGCAGGTGCAGGTTCACGCCCATGTTGATGAAGGCCTGCGCGCCGAACTGGGTGGTGAGGCCCGCAACCGACAGGAAGGTGAACGGGTCTTCCTCGTTCACCATCTGGAGCAGCACGCGCGAGATGATGGCAAGGTACAGAATGGCCAGACACAGGCAGGCCAGCATGCCGAATTCCTCGCCGATTACCGCGAAGATGTAATCGGTGTGCGGCTCGGGCAGCTGCATCTTCACCGTGCCCTGTCCCGGGCCGGTGCCGAAGATGCCGCCGGACTGGAAGCACTGCATGGCCTTGTCAGCCTGATAGGTGTCGCCCTCTGCGAACAGGAACCGGTCGATGCGCGACTGCACGTGCGGCACGAACATGTACGCGACACCAAGCCCGGCCAGACCGCCAACTGCCAGCACGCCGAAAATCCACAGGCTCATGCCTGCCAGTACCGCCTGCGCGAACCACACCGCCATGATGAGCGCGCTCTGCCCGTAATCCGGCTGGATCACGAGGAAGCCGATTACCACCAGCATCAGCGCCCCGGCCACGTGGAAGGCTGGAACCGTGCTGTCGTCATAGCGGGTCGAGAGCAGCCAGCCCGTCACCACGACGAACATCGGCTTGATGAACTCGGAGGGCTGGAACTGGAAACCGCCCAGGCTGATCCAGCGTGCCGCGCCGTTGGCGTCCGAGCCGATGAACGGCACCGCCATCAACGCCAGCAGGAAGAAGGCGAATCCGCCAAGGCAGATGCGTTTCAGCCACTGGATCGACAGCATGGAGGTGCCGATCAAAACCGGCAAGCTCACCGCCACCCAGAACAAGTGGCGCTGGAAATACATCATCTCGCCCAGCCGGAGCGAACCGCCGGAATAGCGGTGCGCTGCCGCGGGGCTGGCCGAAAGCACCGCCACGATACCGACGGACATCAGCAGCAGCAGCAGCCCGAGCAGAACCCGGTCGATCGTCCAGAACCAGCGGCTGACGGCAGTGCGGTCGGTGCGGCGGAAGGGAGTCATGCCGAAGCAGCCTCCTGCAGCGCAGAAACGGCCGCCCGGAAGGCATCGCCCCGGGCCTCGAAATCACGGAACTGGTCGTAGGACGCGCACGCAGGCGACAGCAGCACCACCTCGCCCGGCTGGGCGCGGCTTGCCGCCAGCTTCACGGCGTTCTCCAGCGTGCCCGCCTTCTCAACCGGCACATGCGGTGCCAGCAGATTTGCGAACAGCTCCTCAGCGGCGCCAATGGTGTAGGCGGCGCGCACGTTGCCCAGATGCGGCAGGCAGGCATCCAGCTCGTCCGTCTTGGCCTTGCCGCCCGCAATCCAGTGGATCGCCGGGTAAGCCGCCAGCGCCGGCGCGGTGGAGGTCGGATTCGTCGCCTTGGAATCGTTCAGGTAGGTGACGCCGCCGACTTCGGCGACGAACTCCATGCGATGCGGCAAGCCACCATAGGTCTTGAACGCGGTCAGAATCTTCTCCGGCGCAAGGCCGAGCGCGCGGGTCGCGGCAAAGGCGGCGGCAGCATTCTGGGCGTTGTGCGGCCCCTGCAGTCGCGGCCACTCGCTCTGGTTGCCCAGCACGGCACCGTCAGCCGCCAGTTGCCCGTTGAGGACGGACACGCCCGCCGGCTGCGGCTGTTCGATGGAAATCGCGCAAAGCCGTGCGCCACATGCGCGGGCAATGGCGCGGCAGTAGTCATCGTCCACCGACACCACGGCCGTCTGTCCCCGCTTCTGCATGCGGAACAGGCGCTCCTTGGCGTGGGCGTAGCCTGCCATGTCGCCATGGCGGTCGAGATGATCCGGCGTGATGTTGAGCAGCACGGCCACGTCGACGGCCAGGCTCTGGACCAGATCAATCTGGAACGAAGACAGCTCCAGCACGTACACGCCGCCTGCCGGCAGCGGCTCCTCGCCCAGAATGGGCAGGCCGATGTTGCCGCCCAGCCGCGCCTCGATGCCATTTTCGCGCAGCACGTGATGGATAAGCGCGGTGGTCGTGGACTTGCCGTTGGTGCCAGTGATGGCGACCACTCGGTGCTCCGGCAGTTCCGCCCGGGCGCGGGAGAACAGCTCGATATCGCCGAGGATCTCGACGCCAGCGCTGCGTGCCTTCTCGGCCAGCGGATGCGGCTGCGGCAGGTGCAGCGGAATGCCCGGAGACAGCAGCAGGCCGTCAAGTCCCGCAAAGTCGGTCTCGTACAGGTTCACCAGCGGGATCCCGGCGGCCTCGGCAGCGGCGCGTCCGGCCTCGCCGTCGTCCCATGCCAGCACCGTCGCGCCGGAAGCGCAAAGCGCGCGCGCCGTCGCCAGGCCGGTCCGGGCCAGTCCGAAAACAGCGTAGCGTTTTCCTTCAAAGGCGCGCGCAGTGATCATCTTACCTCAGCTTCAGGGTCGAGAGGCCAATAAGAGCCAGAACCAGCGCAATGATCCAGAAGCGGACCACGACGGTCGATTCCGCCCAGCCTTTTTGTTCGAAATGGTGGTGAATGGGTGCCATGCGGAACACCCGCTTGCCGGTCAACTTAAAGCTCGCCACCTGAACGATCACTGAAACCGCTTCCAGAACGAACAGGCCGCCAACGATGGCCAGCACGATCTCGTGGTTGGTGACGACAGCGATCGCGCCCAGTGCGCCGCCCAGCGCCAGCGAGCCGGTATCGCCCATGAACACCATGGCCGGGGGCGCATTGAACCACAGGAAGGCCAGACCCGCGCCGATGAGCGCGCCGCAGAACACCGCCAGCTCGCCCGAGCCCGGCACGTGGCGCACCTGCAGGTAGTCCGCGAAGTTCACGTTGCCGATAAGGTAGGCGATAATGGCGAAGGTCACGGCGGCGATGATGACCGGCATGATGGCAAGGCCATCCAGTCCATCGGTCAGGTTGACCGCATTGCCCGCGCCGACGACCACGAACGAGGCGACGAGCAGATAGCCCCAGCCAAGGTTCAGCCCCACGTCCTTGACGAACGGCAGCCACAGCGTCGTGCCCGTGCGGTGGGAGACGTAAGCCACCGCCAGCCCGGCGATGGCGAACTCGATCAGGAGCCGCGCCTTGCCCGAGAGGCCGTCGTGGCTGGCCTTCGTCACCTTCTTGAAGTCGTCATAGAAGCCAACCGCGCCGAAGCCGAGCGTCACCGCAAGGCACACCCAGATGTAGCCGTTGGTCAGGTCCGCCCACAGCAGGGTAGAGACGGTCAAGGCGATCAGAATCAGAAAGCCGCCCATGGTGGGCGTGCCCTTCTTGGTCAGCAGGTGAGACTGCGGACCGTCTTCCCGGATCGGCTGACCCTTGCCTTGCTTCAAACGCAGCCAGCAGATCAGCTTCGGGCCCGCCACCAGACCGATGAACAGGGCCGTCAGAACGGCTGCGATGGTACGAAACGTCAGATACCGGAAAAGGTTGATGCCAGGAAAGTCCAGGTCGAGATTGGCCAGCAAAGATAACATCTGTTTTTACTCTACTCCCTGCTGGTTCAGCGACCGCACGACCCGCCCGAGCCCCACGCTGTTTGAACCCTTCACAAGAACAATATCATCGGCGCGCACCATGCCGCGCAGCAGCGTCAGCGCCTCGTCGGCCGTCGCCACGTGGTGGTGCGGTATCCGCGTTGGCAGCGCCTTGGCCAGCGCCGTCATTTCCGTGCCGACGAGAACGGCTTCGGACACGCCTGCCGCCTCGATCGGCTCCACAAGACCGGCATGCATGCCGTCGGATTCGTCGCCCAGTTCCTTCATGGACCCGAGCACCGCAATGCGCCGACCGCGCCGCCGCGTCTCGAAGCCGCCCAGTACGCTGAGAGCGGCGGACATGGAAGCCGGGTTGGCGTTATAGCTCTCATCCAGAAGCATGGCCTGTCCGGCACCAGCCTTGAACAGCGTCCGCTTGCCCCGGCCTTCCAGCCCCTGCATCTCGCCCAGCGCCAGACCCGCCAGCCCCAGATCGCCGCCCGCAGCCTTGACCGCCGCCAGCACGCCCAGCGCATTCAGCGCCCAGTGCTCGCCCGGCAGGCCGATCTTGAACGTCAGAATCTCGCCCATCACGTCCGCCGTCATGGACGTGCAGACATCCAGCGTCGCAACCTTCAGCGGCCGCACGTCGGCGTCCGTGCTCTTCAGCCCGAAAGTGACGATACGGCCCACGCCCGCCGCTTCGGCCGCCGCGCGCAGCCGCGCGTAATGCGGGTTGTCCTTGTTGAGGATCGCGGTGCCGCCCGGCTCCAGCCCGGTGAAGATTTCCGCCTTGGCGTCCGCAATCGCCTCTTCGCTGTCGAAGAAGGCGCGGTGCGCGCTGGCGATGGTGGTGATGATGGCCACGTGCGGGCGCACCAGCGCGGCCAGCTCGGTCAGCTCGCCCGGATGGTTCATGCCCATCTCGAAGACGCCGTAAACGGACTCTTCGGGCATGCGCGCCAGAGACAGCGGCACGCCGGTATGGTTGTTATAGGACTTTACCGAGGCATGGACCCGGCCCGGCGCGGAACGTTCCAGCGCAAGGCGCAGCGCCTCCTTCACCCCGGTCTTGCCCGCGCTGCCGGTCACGCCGATTACGGTGCCGTTCATGCGGGCACGCGCCGCCCGGCCCAGGTCGTTAAGCGCGGCGAAGGTATCGGCCACCAGCACATGAGGCGCCGCGTCGGGCAGACGTGCGGCGTCGGACACGATGGCCCCGCCTGCACCGGCAGCGAAGGCCTGCGGCAGGAACGCGTGACCGTCCATCTGCTCGCCCTTCAGCGCGATGAACAGATCGCCCGGCATGACTTCCCGGCTGTCGAACGTTACTCCGCCAGCAACAAAGTCCGCCGGCGCGGTGCCGCCCCCCACAACGCCCCCTGTGGCCGATGCGATGCCCTCTGAGGCCCACAAAGCGGTCATACCGTCTGCCCCTGCCGTACCATACCCTGAGCCGCCAGTTCCCGTGCGATCCGGGCGGCCACCTCAACGTCATCGAAGGGATGGACCACGCCCTGAACAATCTGTCCCTGCTCGTGGCCCTTGCCTGCAATCAGCACGAGATCGCCCGGCCGGGCCGCTTCCAGTGCGGCACGGATGGCGTCGGCGCGATCACCGATTTCAACAGCCTCTGGAGCCGAGACGAGAATCTCGGCCCGAATGGCCTGCGGGTCTTCCGAACGGGGGTTGTCGTCGGTCACATAAACCAGGTCCGACAAACTTGCAGCAATTGCTCCCATCTGCGGCCGCTTGCCGCGGTCACGATCGCCGCCGCAGCCGAACACCGTGATGAGCCGCCCTTGCGTATGCGGTCGCAGCGCCTCGATGGCGGCGCGCAGGCCGTCCGGCGTGTGGGCGTAATCGATGAAAACCGGCGCGCCTGAGGGTGTGACGGCCGCCTTCTGGAGTCGACCCGGCACGCCCTTCACATGACGCAGCGCCTCGAACACCTTCAGCGCCGGCTCGCCGCAGGCGATGGCAAGGCCCGCCGCCACCAGCGCGTTGGAGGCCTGGTAGCCGCCCAGCAGCGGCAGGCGAATCTCGTGCACCTTGCCCTGATACTCCACCGTCAGCTTCTGCCCGTCCGGCAGCACCTCGCGGGCGGTCATGCGCAGCCCTGCGCTGGCGGACACGCCGGTGCCCACCGGCAGGATGGCAATGCCCCGGCTGGTCGCCACTTCAGCCATGAAGTCGCTGGCCGGGTCGTCCATCCACAGAACGGCGGTGCCGTCCTTCACCAGAAGATCGGAGAACAGGCGCGCCTTGGCATCTCGATAGGCCTCGAACGTGCCGTGGTAGTCCATGTGATCGCGGGTCAGGTTGGTGAAAGCCGCCGCCTTCACGTCCAGCCCGTCCGAGCGGTGCTGGTCCAGCCCGTGGGAAGACGCCTCGAACACCACATGATCAATGCCCGCCCGCTCCATGCTGGCCATGGTGGACAGGAACGTCAGCACGTCCGGCGTCGTCATGCCGAGATCGCGCTTGCCGATGGCGGTGATAACGCCCAGCGTCCCCAGGCTCGCCGAATCCCGGCCCAGCCGCGTCCAGATCTGGCGCAGGAGGTCCGCAACCGAGGTCTTGCCGTTGGTACCCGTCACCGCCGCGATGGTCGAGGGCAGAGGCGCATGGAATTTGGCTGCGATCTCGGCGAAGCGCTGGCGTGGATTGGCCGCCACGATGTGAACCGCGCGGGTGGTGTCCACTCCGGCTTCCGGCCGGGCGACGATGGCGATCGCGCCCGCGTCGATGGCGGCGTCGATGAAGTCCTCGCCATTGAACTTCACCCCCGGAAAGGCGCCGAAGATCATGCCCGGCCCAACCTTCCGATGGTCAATCGCAAGGCCGGTCACCGTCGCCTGCTGCTCCGGACCCGCCCAACCCGTCAATTCGTGCAACGTAACCACCACGGCAACTCATCCTACCTGGTCAGGTTTGCTTCCCCGCGATGTATTGTTGCATCGGGCGCAGATCGACATCCTTGTTCACGTTGGGCTCCACGCCCAGGATCGGTCCTACCCGCTGCACAACCGCCTTCATCACCGGCGCGGCGTTCCAGCCCGCCGTCGCAAAACCATAGGTTTCCTTGGTTCCCTGCGGCTCATCGAGCGTGGCGATCACCACGTAGCGGGGGTCATCCATGGGGAATGCGCCCGCAAAGGTCGTGATCAGCGACTTGCGCTGATAACCGCCCACGCCCGGCTTCTCCGCCGTGCCGGTCTTGCCGCCGATGCGGAAGCCGGGAGCGTCCGCCTTCTTGCCGGTGCCCTGCACCACGACAAGGCGCATCAGCTCACGCATGGTCTTCGAGGTCTGCTCGCTGAAGATCCGCTCGCCGGTGGCCGCCACGGTCCCGGCGGGCACATGCATCAGGGTGGCGGGCCGCCAGATGCCGCCGTTCACCACCGTGGCGATGCCGGTCGCCACGTGCAGCGAAGTCACGGCAATGCCGTGCCCGTAGCTCATGGTCATGCTGGAGACCTTGCTCCATTGGCTGGGCACCAGCGGCTGTGACGATTCCTTCAGCTCGATCTGCGCGGCTTCCAGAAGACCCAGCTTGCGGAAGTAGGCCTGCTGAACCTCTGGCCCCATGTCCACCGCCATCAGCGCCGTGCCGATGTTGGAGGAGTGCATGAAAACTTCCGCCGCCGACAAATTCTTGTAGTTGGAGCGGTAGTCGCGAATACGGAACCGGCCCACGGCAATCGGCTGGGAAACGTCATAACGCTTGCCGAGTGTCACGATGCCTTCTTCCAGCCCCATGGCCGTGGTGAAGATCTTGAAGGTCGAGCCCTGCTCGTACACGCCCTGCGTCGCCCGGTTGAACCAAGTCTCCGACGGGCTGCGCGAGACGGCGTTGGGGTCGAAGGCGGGCAGCGAGGTCATCGCCAGCAGCTCACCCGAGTGAACGTCCATGACCAGGCCAGCCGCGCCGATGGCGCTGAACTTTTCCATGGCCGCGTTCAGTTCATATTCCAGCGCATGTTGCACGCGCACGTCGATGGACAGTTTCAGCGGCTTGTTAAGCTGCTCCCCGGGGCTCAGCCGCGCATCGAACGCGCGTTCGATGCCCGCCATGCCGCGGCCGTCGATATTGGTATAGCCCAGCACGTGCGCAGCCAGCGTACCGTTGGGATAGACACGCTCCGCCTCGTCGTGGAACTCCAGGCCCGGCTCGCCCAGCGCGTTGATCCTGTTCACCTGATCCGGTGACAGGCGGCGGGAGATGTAGCGGAACTTGGCGTTCGAGTGCATCTGGCGGCGCACGAACTCCAGCTCCAGATGCGGCAGCACCTCGACGATTCGCCGGGCCAGCTGCTCCTTGTCGCCAATCACCTTCTGCGGGCGCACGGCAAGCGCCTGCACCTTCAGCGTGGTGGCCAGCACCTCGCCGTTGCGGTCCAGAATGTCGGCGCGCGGCGGACGAACGGACGCCAGAATATCGGGCTGGCGCGTAGAGCGGTCGATTGCCTTCAGCACTGCCAGATCCATCAGCCGAAGGCCGATGAGAACCGTGACGGCGGCGAACAGCAGCACGCCGATCACCAGACGCTGCCGCGACCGCTCCAATGCCTGCTGGCGATGGCCAGCAAGCTGAATCCTAAGCGAGCGCAGCGCGGCTGGGTTCATTGAGTGCCTGCCTCAATCGCAGCCAGGCGTTCAATCGAGGCAATGGTGGCGGAATCGAGCCCGCTCAGCGGTGCCGCCCCGGCCGGAATCGCCGCTGCGTAAGACTCGCGCACAACCGGCGCGGAGGCGCGGGCCGGTGCCGGCTCGGGAGCGCGCATGGCCACTTCCGTTTCCTTGCGGGGCGCGGGCACGGCTTCTGCGGGCTTGGCCGGCTTCGGCTTCGGCTTGGCTGCGGGGGCCGGGCTCGGCTCCGGCGTCCAGGCGGCAAGCTGAATGCGGCCGCTGCCCGGCGTATCGTCAGACCAGGATGCCAGATGCACCTTCGGCGCGTCCGCCCCAAAGCCCGGAGCCTGCGGACGCGGCTTGCGCGCCGCTGCAATCTGGGTGGCGGAGGGCAGGCGCATCGCGACGGCCGGACCGTCGGAGGTCAGCGCCACCAGCTGCGCATCGCCTGTGTCAGTCGCCTTGGCGAGATAGGTGCGCGGCGCCTCGAACGGCGTTGCGGGCTGCTCGATGGCGGGGATGACCTGGGCCTTCTGCGGCACCGAATTGGCATCGGCGGCAAACGCCACATAGCTCTCCGCCGAGGCGAAGTAGCGGTCAGCCGTCGGAGCCGTCAGGCCGAAATAGGTGTCGTTCATGCGCTGCAGCTGCATCGGGCGCACCCGAATCTGCCATTCCGCCTGAAGGCGGCGCACTTCCCGCATGTCGCTGGCAATCTGCCGCTTCAGGGCGATCACCTCGTCCCGGCGCCCACCGACCTCAAGGCTGACGGCAAAGCAAACCACAGCCGAGACTGCAGTTGCCAGCGCCATGGCGATGCCGGTGTAATAGCGCATTACTTAATTCTCCCAGGACGGTGCTGACGTTCGGACGGCGGACCGCAGGGTTGCGGACCGGGCTCGCGGGTTGCGGGCGGTTTCCTCGTCCGAGGGACGAACCGCTTTTGACACCCGTTCAAAACTGGGCGCCTTGGTCGGCTGGGGCCGCTCCGGCAGATGCCGGGAGCCGCCAGCAACGGCGCCGCTGCGCTCACGCAGGAAAGTCTTCACCACGCGGTCTTCAAGGCTGTGGAAGCTCACCACCGCCAGCCGTCCGCCGGGGCGCAGCAGCTTCTCGGCCGCGCGCAGGCCGTCGCGCAACTGGTCCAGTTCCGCGTTCACATGGATGCGCAGGCCCTGAAAGCTGCGGGTCGCCGGATCCTTCGGGCCACGCCGTCCGCCCAGCGATGCGCGGATCACCTCCGCCAGCTGCTCGGTGCGGCTGAACGATTCGGTGAGGCGGGCCTTCACGATGGCCTTGGCCACGCGGCGCGCCTTCGGCTCCTCGCCGTAGTAATAGAAGATGTCGGCCAGCTCTTCCTCGCTGGCGGTGTTCACCACATCCGCCGCGCTCGGGCCTGCCTGCTCCATCCGCATGTCCAGCGGACCGTCGTTCTGGAACGAGAACCCCCGCTCCGCCTGATCCAGCTGCATGGAGGAGACGCCGATGTCGAAGGCGATCGCATCCACCTGCGTCACGCCCCGCTCGGCCAGCAGCTCCAGCATCTCGCCGAAGCGGCCGTGAATCAGGGTCAGCCGCCCACCGGCTTCCGCAACCAGCGCCTGCCCGGCCTGAATGGCGTTGGGGTCGCGGTCGAAGGCGTAAACCTTGGCCACGGGCTGGGCGAGAATCGCTCGGGTGTAGCCGCCCGCGCCGAAGGTGGCATCCACCGCCACATCGGCCTCGCGCAGGTCCATCGCGGCCAGTACCTCGTCACGCAGCACCGGAATGTGCGGGGAAACGGATTGGATCGGGGCAGTCATCAGGCTTCCCCTTCCGGCAACGGCAGCTTCTTCTGTTTCAGCAGGTACATGACCTTCCGGCACAGGGCCTTCTGGTGCGCCTGGGTCTCGAGGAAGGTGTAGGGATTCCAGATTTCGAAATATCCCTGCGCGCCAAGGAACAGCGCGGTCTTCTCGATGGCGGCGTAATCGATGAAGAAGCCGTCCAGAACGATTCGGCCGGCGTCGTCGAACTTCACGGAATCCGCGGTACCGAACAGGCTGCGGCGCAGATCCTCGCGGTTTGCGGACGGATCCTGTGCAAGCCGAGCCTCAGCTTCCTCGCGTAACTCCTTGAGATGTGTGTGATCGTAGGCAACGAGGCAGGGCAGATCCTCGTGCTCGCGGATGAGGAATTCCTCGCCGCCGGTGCGTCCTTTGATGACAGCACGAAACTGTGCAGGAACCGAGACCCGGTTCTTGCTGTCAACGCTGTTTAAAGCGTTGCCATAAAACAGTTGTTCGCCCTGTTCGACCACGCGCGCCGTGTCCTCCACACGTGGCGCACGCCTTCCTCTCAACAGCTCACAACCGGCGCAAAACGCGCCCCATTTCATGGCTCGAGAAAGAGAAGAAAACGCCGCCCACGGCCAAGGTGTACATGCCACTCCATGGGTTTTCAATGGGAAAAAGCCCCACCAGATCCCAAAACGGGGTGGTTTGCCGCCACTTTGCGCCCACGCGCAGACGCAAAGACACGTTCCGGGCGCGAAATGCGACCGAACGTGAATTTTTCCTTAAAAAACAAGAGAGTGGTCCGGACTAATGATAGTCCGGACGAGAGTGGGGCAGAGGATCTGTAAGCCGGGTTCTGTGTACGTGGGATGAATTCCCACGCCGACGACCATTCCTCTACGACAGACGTTGCCGCCTGCCTCTAGCAACCAACCCGGACGGTCATGCTGGATCCGCATTGACAGTCCGAAGACTGCCGCGCCGTCCCTACTCGGTTTTGCTCCCAGCGGGGTTTGCCATGCCTGCGCTGTTACCAGCCCAGCGGTGCGCTCTTACCGCACCTTTTCACCCTTACCAGCGCTATAGCTGGCGGTTCGATCTCTGTGGCACTGTCCCTCGGGTCACCCCGGCCGGGCGTTACCCGGCGCTGTTAATCCATGGAGCCCGGACTTTCCTCCCCCCGCATTGCTGCGGGCGGCGGCCGTCCGATCCTCTGCCCGCGCCTTGATATGGGAAATCTCCCCACTTTGCCACCGGAAACGACGAATCATCCGCCCGGCAGCCCTGACAATCGGCCTTGCCAATCCGAAAGCCGGGCCTTACGGGTTCAGAGCAACGAGGAGAAGGCCGCATGCGCGTTGGACTTATCTTGATTTCCGCAGCTCTGCTGCTGACCGGTTGCAGCACCGTTCGCGGCATTTTCGGTGGCGCTGAAGACGCAATCGAGGCGAACCAGACCCCGCGCGAGATCGGCGCGCCGGATTCGGAATCGGCCGAGGCTGCCGCTTCCAATGGGGCCGCCCCGAACAACGGCAAGAATGCCAAGCCCGTCATTGCTCCGTCGGAGAACATCAAGAAGGCCGCCAAGCGCCTGCCGGACAACCTCGCGGGCGATTCGGCCAGTGCCGCCCACCTTGGCGAGCCCATTCCGCCGCAATAAGCCAGGCGTCCGGAAACCGGGCGGCCGATTCGCGCACTGATTCAGCAAGGCCGCCCAAATGCCTGTTTTGTCACGAATTCTACGCCTGCGCTCCAACCATCCCCAGCAAGGCGAGCAGCAGGCCCTGCGTTTGCGCATCCGCGTGGCCGCTCAGGTCCTGCGGGCGGAACCGGCGCTGAAAGGCCAGCGTCACGGCTTCGGTTTCCGCATCGAACACGCCGGTCTCGGCCAGCCCGTAGCCCCACGCCGCCAGCAGCGCCTGATAGCCCCGCACCGCCTCGCCCGCATCGCCCGGCTCCAGCGGCGCGTGGTTGCCGTCCCAGCCTTCTTCCGGCCACAACCCGAGCCCTGCCTCTGCCAGCCGCCTCCAATCGAACAGCTCGCCCGGATCCTGCTTGCGGCCGGGGGCAACGTCCGAATGACCGACGATGTTGCGGGGCGGGATGGGATGGCGTCCCACAATGCCGCGCGCCAGCTCGATCAGGGCGTCCATCTGCGCCTCGGGAAACGGCCGGTAGCCGAACTCGTGCCCCGGGTTGACCAGTTCGATGCCGATGGAGGCCGAATTCACGTCGGTCACGCCGCGCCAGCTCGAGACGCCCGCATGCCAGGCCCGCCGGTCCTCCGGCACCTGGATGTAAACCGTGCCGTCCTCATCGATGGTATAGTGGGCGGAAACCCTGGAGGCCGGGTTGGCCAGCCAGTCCACCGCCGCCAGCCCTGATTCCATTCCCGTGTAATGCAGAACCAGCATGGAGACCGGCTGGCCGCGCCGGTCCTCATGGTTGGGCGACGGGCGATACGCCAGCCTCATGCGCGCTTCTCCACCATGACGGCTTCCCGCTCCGTTTCCTTCTTCGCGCCGCGCCAGATGATGATGCCGACGCCCACCATCGCAATCAGAGCGCCGATGATCATCTGCGACGTCAGTACGCTGCCCAGCAGCCACACCGAGGATGCAACTCCCACGAGTGGAGACAGCAGCGTGAACGGCGTGATCACCGTCACCGGGTAGCGTTGCAGCAGCCATGCCAGCCCCGCATGGCCAACAACGGAGGAGAATCCGGCCGCGAACAGCAGGTAGCCATATACCCGCATCGGCACGTCCTGCAGGTTGGCCAGCACGCCCGGCTCATAGACGACCGAGAGCACCGCCATCGGCGGGATGCTGATGATGGCGATCCATGCCTGCAGGTTGAGCGGGGAGACGCCCCGCAGCTGCCGCACCATCACCGTGCCGAGCGCGCCGGAGAAGGAGGCAAGGCAGGCCAGACCCAGCGGCAGCCGCTCATCGAACATGTGCGGATCGAACGACAGGTACGCCACGCCCGAGAACGCCATCACGATGCCAAGGGCACGAATCCAGCGGATTCGCTCGCCCAGCAGCGCGATTGCCAGAATGACGCCGAACGGCACCGCCAGCTGCCCGGCAATGGCCAGCGCGCTCATGTTGGTCGCCATGGAGAAGGCGATGTTCATCACGGAGAACTGCAGCGCGCCCATCACCAGACCGATGGAGATGATCTGGCCCATCCGCCCCGGCACCCAGCGCAACGCCGGCAGGCAGAGCACGAGCAGGAAGAAGAAGCGCACCGATCCGGCCGCCAGCGGCGACAGCTCGTTCAGCGCCAGCTTCACCGGCACAATGTTGAACCCCCACGCCACGTTGATCAGCATGAGGAAAGCGAAATGCAACGGCTTCATGCGGCCTCTTCCTGCGCGACAAGAGTCCGGTAGGCCGCATTGATTGCCGCCATCCGCTGTTCCGCGACGCGAATGAACTCAGTGGGTACGCCCGCCGCAATGTGGCGGTCAGGATGATGCTGCTTCACCAGCTTCCGGTAGGCGGTGCGCACGTCCGCCATGCTCGCGCCCGGCTCGACGCCGAGAATGACGTAAGGATCGTCCGGATGGCTTGCCACGTGGCGGGAGCGGATGCGGGCAAAGGCCCCGCCCTTGAAGCCAAGCAGCGTCCCCACCGTCTCGAGGTAGGCCATCTCGTCGTCGGTCACGTAGCCATCGGCCCGGGCGATCAGGAACAAGGCGTCCAGCAGGTCCTCCAGAATGGGAGACCCCTCGCCGAACAGCTGCGCCGCTTGCCTCGCGTAGGCCTCGAAGCCGTCCACCGACTTGCGGGCCAGATTATAGAAGCGGGTGACGTTGGCTTCCTCGCGCGGGTCCACCTGGAATAGACGGCGGAAGGCCTGGAACTCCTCGTCGCCCGCGTGGCCGTCCGCCCGCGCCATCTTGGCAGCCAACGCAATGGCGGCAATGGTGAAGGCCACCTGCCGCTTGTCCGCTTCCGGCGTGCGCAGGCGATCGACCGCCACGTCAACGAAGGCGTGGCCGATCATGATCCCGATCAAGGCCCCAATCGGTCCGCCCAGCGCCAGTCCTGCCGCGCCACCGATGAGTTTGCCCCAGATCGACATCCGCTCGTTCCGTCTCCCGTCGTTACCCGGCCACCCGGCCTCGCACTGTCCCGCCTGATCGGCCCCTGCCCGGTCATCTTCCGGATCTCCCGGCATCCGACGGGCGATCGCGCTGGACGGGTATGTGCGGATTTTGGTGGCTGCGCCTTTTCCCAGGCGAGGATCTGTTTGTACTTCGTTCTTAGCCCATTTCAAATGGGACTGGAAACAGGCGGCTTGGCCGCTGCGGCAAATCATACCAGACCGCACCGGTTTCAGGCATCGAAGTCACGGCTCCCGGAACGGAGCCTCGGGGCACAGCAAACAGGGGAGTCATCGCCGCCGGTGCGACGCAGGCATCAGCGCTCGGCCAAACCAGTCCCGGATCAGGCCAGCGCCGCCACCGGCGCGTCCGCATCGGCGGGCATGTAGAGGCCCCGCTGGTCCTTCACCGGCTTGAACGCCTTGGTCAGGCCAAGCACGGTCTCGGCCGCGCCGAGGAACAGGCAGCCGTCCGGCGTCAGCTGACGGCGGATGGAGTCCAGAACCTTCGCCTTGGTCGGCGCGTCGAAATAGATCAGCACGTTCCGGCAGAACACCACGTCGAACGTGCCCAGAACCGTTAGCGGATGCAGCAGGTTGAAGGTGCGGAACTTCACCATGCTGCGGATCTGCGGAGAGATCTGCCACTGGTCACCCACCTTCTCGAAGTAGGTCATCAGGTTCTTGATCGGCAGGCCCCGTTGCACCTCGAACTGGGAGTAGAGCCCGGCCTGCGCCTTCGCCACCGCCTGCGAGGACAGGTCCGTCGCGATGATCTCGATCGTCCAGTCGGACCACAGCGGCCGTTGCTGGTCGAAGATCATCGCAATCGAGTAGGGCTCCTGTCCGGTCGAGCAGGCCGCGCTCCAGATGCGCAGGCGCTTGGCTCCGGCGCGGGAGGTGCGCAGCTTCGGAAGCACGAACTTGGAGAGGGTCTCGAACGGCAGGTTGTCGCGGAAGAAGAACGATTCGTTGATCGTCATCGCTTCCGTGATTTCGTGGATCAGCAGTTCGTCCGGCTTCAGCCGGAGCTGCCTGACCAGCTGGTCCAGCGTTTCAAGACCGCGCCGCCGCGCCACCGGCGTCAGGCGCGACTCCAGCAGGTAGCCCTTCTCCGGCCCGAGCACGAAGCCCGAGCGCGTCCTGAGCAGATCGGCCAGAAGCTGGAAGTCTTGCGACGACAGAGGGCTCATGGGCAACGCCCCTCCATGAGGCTTCCAACCGCCGGGCCGATACGGTCCAGCGGCAGAACGAAACTGGCCAGACCGGCCTGGGTGATGGCGCCGGGCATGCCCCAGACCACCGAAGTCGGCTCATCCTGCGCAATCACGGTGCCGCCGTGGGAGACCACGTCGGCAGCGCCGTCGCGGCCGTCATGACCCATGCCGGTCAGCACCACGGCAAGGCAGGCGCTGCTGTAGATCTGCGCGGCGGAGGTGAACAGCGGGTCCACCGCCGGGCGGCAGAAGTTTACCGGCGGCGCATCGGTGATGCTGATGACCGGAGCACTGGCGTTACCGGTCAGCACCATGTGCAGGCCGCCCGGGGCCACATAAACCCGCCCTGCCCGGACCGCCTCGCCATCCACCGCTTCGGCGGCCTCGAAGCCGGTCTGGCGCTGGATGTGCTCCGCAAGAATCTTGGTGAAGGTGGGCGGCATGTGCTGGGTGATGAGAATCGGCAGGCGGAACGGCTTGGGCAGCTTGCCCAGCACGTTGAACAGCGCCTGCGGTCCGCCGGTCGACGCGCCTATCACCAGCACGCTCGGGCGGGATTTGGACGGCTGCGCCCGCGCCGGGGCCCGCTGCGCCGGGGCCTTGGCCGCTGCGGTAGTCGCGGGAGTTTTGGCTCCGGCCACGCCGGGCTGCGTCGCCAGCCGGGCAAGCGGCGAACGGGGCTCTGGCGCCTTGTCTTCCGGGACGCTGCTGGCGTCGAAGTCGATCTTCGGCTCGCCGCGCAGGCGACGCGCCACCTGCGCCATCGCCTTCACCTTTTCCAGCAGCTCGCGCCGGAAATCGATGCCGTTGGTGATGATGCCCGTGCTCTGGGGTTTGGGAATGTAATCGGCAGCGCCAAGGCTCAGCGCCTTGAGCGAGATGTCAGCGTTGCGCAGCGTCAGGGTGGACGCCATGATCACCTGCACCCCCGGCTGCGCCTTCAGCAGCAGCGGCAGGGCGGTCAGGCCGTCCATCTCCGGCATCTCGATGTCGAGGACGATCACGTCATAGCGCTGGATCTGCGCCTGACGCAGCGCCGCCACGCCGTTGTGCGCCGTCGTCTCCACCCGGATCGAGCGATCGTCTTCCAGCCAGCGGGCGAGGATACCGCGGATCACGGCCGAGTCGTCCACGACCATGACCCGAACGTGGTTGGGAGGGGCCGACTGGCCTTTCCCGTTCACCCCACCCAACGCTGATACACTCATTCGCCCAAATCCTCAGACCGCTCGCGCGGCGTTCACA
The DNA here is from genome assembly GCF_036515995.1 of Pedomonas sp. Lineage (NCBI taxonomy): Bacteria > Pseudomonadati > Pseudomonadota > Alphaproteobacteria > Sphingomonadales > Pedomonadaceae > Pedomonas > Pedomonas sp. The sequence goes on from NZ_DATBUP010000065.1 coordinate 24,305, forward strand.
ACAGAAGCAACAGTACTTCAGGGGCGTCGTACAACGTCCCGTCCGGGCACGCCGTGCTTACAGAAGACCGACCTGCGCGAACTTCGCCTCGATGATCTCGCGGTCGAACGGCTTCATGATGTACTCGTCCGCGCCGGCCTCAAGGGCCGCGCGAATGTGCGCCATGTCATTTTCGGTCGTGCAGAAGATCACCGTCGGCTGCTTCTCGCAGTCGGCCGAACGCAGGGTCTTCAGGAAATCCAGGCCGTTCATCACCGGCATGTTCCAGTCGAGCAGGACCACATCCGGCATGTCCGCCTGGCACTGTTCCCAGGCGTCTTGCCCGTCCACGGCCTCGGTGATCTCGAATTCCAGATCCTCGAGAATGCGCCGGGCAACCTTACGGATCACCTTCGAGTCATCAACAACCAAGCAGGACTTCATCGGATTTCCACTCCCAGGGCCTCTGGCTGACAGAATAGGGACGCAAAACTTGCCGCCGGGTTAAAAAGCCCGCAGATCATCAGGCCGCGGCGGCCCGGTCCAGATCCAGAACACGACGCACGTCCAGCACCACCAGCAATTCGTCATCGAGCCGGTAGATGCCGTCGGACACCTCCCGCCAGCGCTGATCGAGCGTCACCGGGTTCTTTTCGTACAGCGAATCCGGCAGGCTCAGCACCTCGCCCACGCTGTCGATGATGAGCGAGTAGGACTCGCCCTTGAAGTCCACCACCACGCTCATGGCCGCCTTCTCGCCTTCCCGGCGCCGGACCATGCCCAGGCGCTCGCGCAGGTCGATGGCGGTCACGATTCGGCCGCGCAGGTTGAGCACGCCCGCCACCCACGGCGGCGAGAGCGGCACCCGGGTCATGTTCTGCAGCCTGATGACGTCCTGCACCAGCAGCACGGGAATGCCGAGCAGCTGACCCGCAAGGCGGATGGTGACGAAGTCCTTGGACCCTTCTTTCATGACTCTTTACTCCCTCGTCCCTCAGGCCGCCACGCCGCGGGCGAAATCCAGCTGCTCTTCAAGCACGTTGAGCAGCGAGTCCCGGTCGTACTTGGCGACATAGTCGTTGAAGCCCGCCTCGCGTCCGCGGTCGAAGTCGGCCGGGCTGGCCAGGGACGACAGCGCCACCATCGGCACCTGCGCCCAGCGGCCGTTCTGGCGCACTTCCTCAGCGAACTCGAAGCCGCTGAGGCCCGGCATCTCGATGTCCGAGATGATGAGGTCGAACGCCGTGCCCTTGTCGCGCAGCGCCAGCGCGTCCTCGGCGGAGGATACGCAGGTCACCTCGTAGCCCCCGGCCCGCAGCAACGGCTTCAGCATGTTGCGGAAGAACGAGCTGTCGTCCACCAGCAGCACGCGCGGCGGCTGGCGGCGGCTGGCCGCGTGGCCCTCGTTCGACTTGGTCTTGATGTGGTCCTTGAACGCCAGCTTCAGATAGTGGCCCACGTCCATGATCTCGGTGATCTTGCCCGCAACCACGGCGGTGCCGAGACGGCCGTTCTGCATGTCGGCGGTCAGCTCCACCTTCAGTTCGGTCTCCACGATGTCGAGAATCTCGTCCACCGCCAGGCCCATCACATGGTCGCCGTCGGCGAATACCAGCACCGACTGATGACCCTCGGTCTTCAGCTGCAGGTACGGGTCCACCGTCATCAGCGGCATGAGGTTGCCGCGGTACTGCACCATCGGACGGCCATGGCTGTGCTCGATGGTGGCGACGTCGATCTCTTCCAGACGCGCGATGAGCGACAGCGGCACCGCCTTCGGATTGTCCGAACCGGCGCGGAACACCAGCATGGACTCCTGCTCGCTGTCGGCCGCGCGGCCCTTCATCTCCAGCGTGTCGCTGGCTTCGCTGTCCTGAACGGCGGCGGTCGCCTTGGCGATGCCGTTGGGATCGAGGATCATGATCACGCTGCCGTCGCCCAGAATGGTGGTGCCGGAATAGACCGACAGATCCTTGAGAATCGGGGCCATCGGCTTGACCACGATTTCCTCGGTGTCGAACACCTCATCGACCACGATGCCGAAGGTGAACGCGCCCACCTGAGCGACCACAACGAAGCACTGGTCATTGTCGTTGGCCGCATCGTCGGACGACGCCGGGGTGAGGCCCAGCACTTTGTCCAGCCGCACCAGCGGCAGCAGGCGGTTGCGCAGGCGCAGGACCGGCGTGTTGCTGATGTGCTCGATGACGTGCTCACCGCCGCTCATCACCCGCACCAGTTCCAGCACGGAGATCTGCGGAATGGCGAAGCGCTCCGGCCCCGAGCCCACGATCAGCGAGGACACGATGGCCAGCGTCAGCGGAATCTTGATGGCGAAGCGGCTGCCCTGCCCCATGCGGGACTCGAGTTCGATGGTGCCGCCGATCTTCTCGATGTTGGAGCGCACCACGTCCATGCCGACGCCGCGACCCGAAACCGACGTCACCTTCTCCGCCGTGGACAGGCCCGGATGGAAAATGAACTTCTGGATCTGGTTCTCCGACATGCCCTCCAGCTCGGCCTCGCTGACGAGGCCGTTCTCGAGAACCTTCTGGCGGATGCGGTCGGTATTGATGCCGCGTCCGTCGTCGATGATCTCGATGATGATGTGGCCGCCCTCATGGAAGGCGTTGAGGCGGATATGGCCGGTTTCCGGCTTGCCTGCCGCCGCACGGTCCGCCGGCATCTCGATGCCGTGGTCGGCCGAGTTGCGCACCATGTGGGTGAGCGGATCCTTGATCAGCTCCAGCACCTGGCGGTCCAGCTCGGTTTCCGCGCCGTGCATGTCCAGCTCGATCTTCTTGCCCAGTTCGTGGCTGAGGTCGCGCACGATGCGCGGCAGCTTCTGCCAGGCGTTGCCCACCGGCTGCATGCGCGTTTTCATCACGCCTTCCTGCAACTCGGTGGTGCACTGGGACAGGCGCTGCAGCGGCACGGTGAATTCGCTGTTCTCGTGGCGGCGCGCGGTCTGGAGCAGCTGGTTGCGGGTCAGCACCAGCTCGGAGACCAGATTCATCAGGTCTTCCAGCAGGTCGACAGACACGCGGATGCTCTGGTTCGCCGCCTTGGAGTCGCCGTGGTCGGCGGCGCCCGAAGCAGCAGCAGCAGCCGGAGCCGCGCCGGCCTTGGCCGGAGCCTTGGCCGCGGTTGCCGTCGGCGCGGCAACGGCGGGAGCCGGCTCTTCCTCGGCCATTTCTTCCGGTCCGGGTGCGGAGGCGAAGGCCGCTTCCAGCTCCTCGAGCGAAACCTCGCCCGGCTTCAGCGCGCGGCCCAGCATCTTCTCGGTCTCGGAACGGGCAACGTCCGCATCCACCACCGGCTCGGCCGCAGGCGCGGGAGACAGTTTTCCGGCAGCCGCTTCGTCCAGCATGGCGATGAGCATGTCATCGTCGCCCTCGGGCTCGGCCCCGCTTTCCTCAAGGCCGCGCAGAATCACCTTGATCGCGTCGAGCGCCTGGAGAATCAGCGACACCAGCTCGGAGTTGACCGTCAGCTTGCCGTCGCGGAAGTTGCCCAGCACGTTCTCGGCCGCGTGCGCCACCGATTCGAGGCGCGGCAGGCCAAGGAAGCCGCAGGTGCCCTTGATGGTGTGAACAAGGCGGAAAATGTTGTCCAGAACGGCCTTGTCGTTCGGGTTCTGCTCCAGGCGGACCAGTTCATTATCGACCGTGTCGAGGCTCTCGTTCGTTTCGGTCAAAAACTCGGTGAGCAGATCATCCATGCTATCCGCCTCTCACAATACAAAAATCCTGTCGTGAGGGCGCAGGCCCGCACGTTACGGTACGACTGTGCCGCAACGGGGTTAAAAAGCTCTAAATCATGTAGACGGTCGCAAGGCCTTTCGTCTGGCCAGAGACGTTATGCCGGGCAGCGCACGCCAAGCAGCAGGATGCCGGGTTCGGGCTCGGAGACCTGAAGCGTCGCGTTCACTTCGGTCAGGAGGGTGCGCACCAGCAGCGCCGGAGCCACGCGCGGGGTCAGTTCGCCGTCCGGAGTGGAGCCGTTCAGCGCCTGCCGCAGGTCATCGCCCAGCAGCATGCGCGGGCCTTCCGCGCGCACCGCGATGTCCAGCACCGCGCCGGTCTGCTCAACCGCTACCTGCAGCACGCCGCCGCGCAGCAGGGCATCGCCCGCAATCAGCGCCAGATTGAGCAGAACCTTGAGGGCGGTCTTGGGCATCACGCCTGGAATGATCAGCCATTCCACCCGCACCTTGTCTAGCGGAAACATGCCCTGCAGGGCGTTCTGCGCCTCGCGCACATCCACCTGCGCCGAGAAGCTGCCGCCGCCGCCGAAGGCAAGGCGGAAGAACTTCAGCCGGTTGGCTGCCTGCTGTACGCTGTCGGCCAGAAGCTGCAGGCACTGCGCCTGCATTTCGGGATCGGTTTCGTCCGAGAGCAGTTCCACTCCATTGGAGAGCGCGCCGACCGGGCTGACCAGATCATGACACAGGCGGGAGCAAAGAAGACTGGCGAAATCCACGGCTTTCATGTGCAACTCTCCCCCGGACCCTACCCGCGTAACGATGAACAGGAAAACTGCTATGCAACGAAACGGACAAGCGCAAGGCAAACTATGATCGGTCAGTTCCTTCCAGGAGAGTATGTCTCTTTGCCTGCGCGTCCAGAATGGGGCATCGGCCAGGTTCAGTCCGCCATTGGCGAGCGCGTGACCGTCATGTTCGAGGAAGCGGGCAAGCAAACCCTGAATCTCCGCCATGCCGTGCTGGAAAAAGTAGCGTCCGCAGCCCCCCGCCGGCGCTGGTAAACCCGCCCTCAGTCCAGCCCCGCAACCAGCGCCACCAGCCCGAACACCAGCAGCACCACTGCGGAGACATGGTTGAAAACCGCGAGGTGGCGGTCGCCCAGCCGACACTTCGCCCAGCGTGCCACGCCCGAGACCACCAGCCACCACAGCAACGAGCCCGCGAACACGCCGCCCACCAGTTCGGCGGAGTGCACCAGCGCCCGCGTGCTGCCGGTGCCGATCTCCCGGAAGCCGATGGACCCGAAGGTGGCCGCGAACCACAGCAGCGTTGCCGGGTTCGTCACGGTCATCAGAAAGGTCGCGACCGCCATGTGGCCTGCGCGGGGCACCTTGCGCCCCGGCGTATCCAGATGCGGGGCAGACCGCCACACAGCAATGCCGAACCCGATCATGATGAGCCCGCCCACAATGCGAATCGGGTCATGATGCAGGTTCATCAGCGCCTGCAACGCCTGCAGGCCGAACCCCGCCCCGGCGGCGAACAGCGCATCGCCCAGCGCCGCGCCCAGCCCCAGCGTCATGGCGGAGGCCACGCCTTGCCGCAGGCTGCGCTGGATGACGATGACATTGACCGGGCCGATCGGCGCGGCCGCCACGAAGCCGATCACCAGCCCCACGGGGAAGTACCACGTCGCCAACCAGCCCAGATCCATCACACTCACCCCTGTTGTCTGGCCCAGCCGCCCGCTCACGCCGCGAATACTTGTTAACGATCCGTTATTATTAACAACTTATTTACCATCACCCCATAAACCAAGGGCGGGGACTTATAGGAACGACCGGGGGCTTTTGGAAAGAGATGGGTTCCATGGCCGATTCGCAGAAAACCTTCCCGCTTGATGAACTGCTGCTGCCCTTCGCCAAGCTGCCGCGCGAATACCAGTCGCATCTGTGGTATCGCGGCTACCGCCTGACCTCGGCGGAGATCGACGTCGAACTCCCTGGAAATCCGGGAAAAACCGAGACGCTGTACGGTCAGGAACTGGACCTTGCGCCGGAGTTTCCGGTGCTTCACGCCTACGTGGAAAACCTGAAGGCCAGCGGGCACACGGTACTGGAAGTGCGGGTCATCACCATCGATGGCGTCAAGCCGGACCAGCTTTCGCGCCAGAGCATCAGCCTGGCAATTCACTAAAAATTAAAGTCTAGTCCTATAGATTTAGGCGCATTCTGCCTAGCTCTCTGCAGGATGCGCTAAGAAACCGCAGTTCGTTAAGTATTTATTAATTTGCGCAGCGAGCCTGGGCGGTGCTAAGTGCGCTTGAGAACGCTGGCGTAACCATTACGGCCACCGTTTGCAGGTGCCCGCCCGGGAGTCCGCAGTGCGGAAGGACTCCGGGTCGTCGGGCACGAGGTTTCCATCGGAACCAAGGACGGGAAACGTGTTCCGAAACGCTCTGGCCACTCCTTCTAAAGCCTCCAAAGCGCAGTTCCTGCGTATGCAGGCCGCCTGCGGCGTCGCCGCAGGCGCTCTGGTCGCGCTGCTGCTCGCGGCGCCAGCGGCCATGGCTGCGAAGACCCCGGCCGCGCAGATCACTGCCGCCGAGGACTGTGATCCCATCATCATTCCGCAGCCCGCCAAGAAGGCCGTCGCACCGAAGAAGGCCGCACCGGCACGGAAGGTGGCCCAGTCCGCTCCCGCAAAGCCGCTGCCCAAGGCGGAAACGCCGGTCGAGCGGCCCGCCGCCGTTCTGGCGCAGGCCCAGCCGAAGCCCAAACCCAAGCCGAAGCCCAAGCCCCTGCCCAAGGCGGTGCCGCTTGCGGCCAAGCCCATCATCATTGCAGACGCCTGCCCCGGTGCCGGCTCCAATCCTGACAACCTGCCAACCAACCTGACCGACCTGATCGAGCCGGGCGCAGGCACGTCCATGCCGCTGGTGTTCCCCGAACCCGCGGCAGGCAGCAACCCGCTCATGTCACCGGCGCGCCTCAGCACGCTGGCGCCGCGCACCCGATCGAACGCACCGGCCAACTTCGGCCCGACCGTGCCGATGAACCCGGGCGGTGGCGGCGTCGGTGGTGGCGGCAACGGCGGAGATAATGGCAGCGGACCGCCGTCCGGCACCACGCCGGTAGACCCGCCTCCGGGCGGCGAAAACCCTCCGGGCGGTGAAAACCCGCCGGGTGGCGAGAACCCTCCGGGTGGCGAGAACCCTCCGGGCGGTGAGAATCCTCCGGGTGGTGAAAACCCGCCGGGTGGTGAAAACCCTCCGGGCGGCGAGAATCCGCCAGTGCCGCCTACTCCGCCCATCAAGGTGCCGGAACCGGGCACGCTCGGCGTGCTGATCGGCGGTCTCGTGGGCATGGCCGTGCTTGGCCGTCGTCGCCGGATGCCTGGTTCGCGCTGAGGGGCGGATCTGCCTCACCCCTTGAGCCGGGCGCGACAGCCATTACTTAGGTGACATGGCTATCCATCTCGCACACCTGTCAGACCGCGCCGTCCTCGAAATCACGGGGCCGGATGCCGTACCCTTCCTGCAAGGCCTCGTCACCAATGACGTGGCGAAGGTCACCCCCGCCACACCGGTGTGGGCGGCGCTGCTGTCGCCGCAGGGCAAGTACCTGTTCGACTTCCTGATCTTCGCCCGGCCCGAGGGTGACGGCTTCCTGCTGGACGCGGAAGCGGAGCGTGCCGAGATGCTCGCCAAGCGCCTGTCCATGTATCGCCTGCGCGCAAAGGTGGAGGTCACGCCCCGGCCGGACCTAAGCGTCTATGCCGCGTGGGGAGACTCTGCGCCGGAAGGTGCCGCTGAGGACCCCCGCCTGCCCGCGCTGGGCTACCGCTGGATCACCGCCCCCGGCCTTTCCACCACCGCGTCGCTGGAAGACTATGACGCCCACCGGCTGGCGCTCGGCGTGCCGAACGGCAGCCGGGACATCAGCGTCGACAAGATGCTGTGGCTTGAAACCAACGCGGTCGAGCTGAACGGCGTTGATTTCCGCAAGGGCTGCTACGTCGGGCAGGAGAACACCGCCCGCATGTACCACCGCTCCAAGGTGCGCAAGCGGCTGATGCCCGTCCGCCTCTCCGCTCCCGTGGGCGAAGACGTCACCCTGCGCACGCCGGACGGCAAGGACGCGGGCGAGCTGCGCAGCCACCGCAACGGTCAGGGCGTCGCCTTCCTGCGCATGGAATACGTGGAGGCCAACGCCCCCCTCACACTCGGCGGCGCACCCGTCGAGGTCCTCTCGCCCGAGTGGCTCCCCGCCTCAGGCGCTGCCGAGGCTTGACCGAAACGTTTCCGGCGCTAGCCTGAGGTCATGTCGAAGAAAAAAGCCAAACCCGGCCTCACGCAGGACAAGAAGCTCATTGGCCTGATCGCCATTGCCTCGGCGATCATCATCGGCCTGTTCATCCTGAGCGAAGTGTCCGCCTGATCCGCCGCGCCGGTGCTGCGTTGCTGCGGATCGAGACTCCCGCGGGCGGAGGCCCGCAATCGGAGGACACCCGCGGGCGGAGGCTCGAAATCGGAGGACAACATGACGTCCGCGCCTTACCGCTCGACACCCGTCTTTGACGAAACCACCCTGCCCGCCGCCCTGCGCAAGGAGCACACCACCAAGGCGGGCGTCTGGGGCGTCATCCGCGTGCTGGAAGGCCGCCTCAGGCTGACCTACCTCGAGCCGCCGTCCGAAGTGGTGCTGGAAGCAGGCCACCACGGGATCGTCCAGCCCCAGCAGCCTCATTTCGTCGAACCGCTCGGCCCCATGAAGATGCAGGTGGATTTCCACGAGCACCCGCCCGAGGGCTGACGCCTCTAAAGGTTAAGGTTTCTTGCAGGGGTCCAACCCCTGCACCCCGTTCGTTTCCCGGACCGCGCCTGTCCTCAACTCCTGCGACCAGCGCCACAACGCAGTATCGTGCCGCCTCCCGCCACAGCCAACAGCCCTCAGCCCTCAGCCCTCAGCCCTCAGCCCGAACCAGATCCGCTGCCTGGTAAAACCGGCAAAGTGTCATAGCGGACACTTATGCGAAGGAATTAGAGTGCCTGCGCTGCGTTACCCTCGGCCATCACGGGCCCAAGAAGCGGCAGCCGTTCAGGCACCGATAAAGTAGGGCAACACTTCGTAACCAGCCTATCCGGCATCCATCCCCCTGCCCAACAGCACCCTGCCCCAATAATATTGGAATGATTTTAAGGAGCACTACCTGCACTAGCCTCCAGCGAGCGCGGTGTGGATGACCGGGCACGTCCCGATAAGGAAAACGGGTGCAGGGGGCCAAGTCCCCTGCAAAACCACTTCCCCTGAATCCCCAGCGCCTACCCTACTTGCGCGCCTCTGCTCCCACCTGCGCGAAGGCATCCGCCGCCTTGCGCAGCGCCTCCAGCCCGGCAGCGCCAAGCCCGGCCCGGCTGGCGGCATCGTCCAGTTCCGCGAACGGCCCTGCCGCACGCGCCTGCACAATTGCCGCCGCCTTGCCCGCCAGTGCCGTATCCGTGAACAGCAGCTCCAGTTCGGCGGCGCGCGCCGTGTTCAGGTCAACGACCACCGGCGCACTCCGCTTGCCCTGCCACGGCGCGGTGGCGATCTTCACGTCAGGATTGGCAAGCCACACCGGCTGGCCGACGGCCGCATCCAGTGCAACGCGCCCGGCCAGCACGTCGGCAACCGCACCGTCCAGCGCCGCCTGCGCCTCCTTGCGAAGGCCGAGGAACGTCTCGATGTCGCCGGAAGCCCCGGCGCAGGCGGTCTTTTCCTGCAAGGCCGCAACCCTGGCTGAAACCGTCGCGCCGTGCGTCGTTGCCACGAACAGCCGGGTCACCGCCTCCCGCTCCTGCGGAAAGGCCTCGCCCCACGTCTCGACGAACACCGTCAGCGCGGGCCGGTCTGTCGGCCAGCTCTTCATGCGGGCCAGCACGGTCACAAGCTGGCGATAGCGCCCTTCCAGCGCAGCCGGTTCTGCCGCCAGCAGCTTGTAGAAGAAGCTGGCCGCCACGCCCTCGGAGGTCACCATCTGCCCGCCCGACTTGAACCGGCAGGCATCGAAGCTGACCGAAGTCTCGTCCGCCACCCAGCGCGCATAGGCGTCGCTGCCGGCAACTGGCGCGTCCTTGTCGAACACCAGCCGGTTCTGCGGCACCAGCGCCTGGCGCATCCAGGTTTCCTGACGGCTGAACCAGAAGTCCGCCAGCCGGGGCTCCGCCGTGCCCTCGATGCGCGCGCGATAGCCCGGCGTCTGCGCCAGCCGCGCCGATACCGGCTGGAAGTGCGCCCCCAGCCCTTCGTCGAACGCCGTCACCGCATCGGTTGAGGTGCGCACGCTGTGGAACTTGCGCGAAGGCGTCTGCGGCACCGGGCCCAGCACGCGCCGCAGCAGCACGTGGCCCCACTCGTGCGCCAGCACTTCCTCGAACTCGCCGGAGGCAATCGACGCCTCATCCGCCGTCAGGTCGATGAAATGGTCCTCGCACAGCACCGGCTTGCCCGAGGCATCGGTCACAAAGAACCGCTGCCGGGCGTAGCCGCCATCTTCATCCGAGAGGTAAACGTAAACCGCCTCGGGCAGCGCCGGGCACGTCGGCTTCTCTGTCGCCGCCTTGCGCGCGGCAGCGTCAATTGCCGGAATGCGCGCCGCAAAGCCGCCTGCCAGCACGCGCCGCGCCTGCTGCGTGACCGGCGTTTCCGCAGCCCGCTTCAGCACCGGCAGCAAGGCGCCGCCCGCATCCGCCTGCATCAGCGCCTTGCCGGCCGCATCCCGCGCAGGCTCCAGCAGAATGAACGATTCCGCAGCCGCGCCGCGCGCCGCCAGCGCCATCAGGGCGATGCCGATCGCCCCCGTCCAACGAAACATCAGAACCCGCCGTCATGGTGACTAATCCGCGAATACTAGGAGACCGGGCAGGCAATGCAAGTGGCGGACAAACAACACGAAAAGCCCCGGCTGGATCCCTCCGGCCGGGGCCTTCCGCTTACGTTTGACGCAACGGACACAACAAACGCTACAAACGCAACTGAACGCTACACAACAAACGCAACGCTACTTACGGGCCGGGGAGGAGCAGCTTTCGAGCAGGGTGGAGGCCACCCTGCGCTTGAGAAAGTGCGACCCCGAAAAGCTTCAGGCGAGCTTCGCCTTCACCTCGGCCTCGATGCGGGCACCGATGTCCGCATCGATATTCTTCCAGTACTGGAAGGCGCGGCTGAGCACCGGCTCGCGCACGCCCGTCAGGGCACCGGAAACCGTCTCGACCAGCTGGGCGCGCTGATCGTCCGTGAACACCTCGCGCACCAGAATTCCGGCCTGCGCGTAATCGTCGTCACCCTCGCGCAGGGTGTAGGCGCTGCGCACCATGGTGCCGTCCGCCTCCCAGCCGTTGTCGACCGGCCCCGTCTGGTCAGACCACGGGCGGCCGCCGCTGTTGGTGGCATAGACCGGGGCGCTGCCGGAGTGGTGGTAGGCCATCGGGCCGTCGAACATGTAGGTGTTCACCGGGCACTTGGGCTGGTTCACCGGCAGCTGGTGGAAGTTCGCGCCGATGCGGTTGCGCTGGGCATCCGCGTAGGCGAACGAGCGGGCCAGCAGCATCCGGTCCGGCGACAGGCCGATGCCCGGCACCACGTTGCCCGGCGAGAACGCCGCCTGTTCCACCTGCGCGAAGAAGTTCTCCGGGTTGCGGTTCAGGGTCAGCACACCAACCGGGATCAGCGGAAAGTCCTTCTTCGGCCAGGTCTTGGTCAGGTCGAACGGGTTGATGCGGTAGGTCTTGGCGACCTCATACGGCATCACCTGTACCGAGAGCGTCCACTTCGGGTGCTCGCCGCGCTCGATCGCGTCGAACAGGTCGCGGCGGTGGAAGTCCGCATCCTCGCCCGACATCTTCGTGGCTTCGGCGTTGGTGAAGTGTTCCATGCCCTGCTGGGTGTGGAAGTGGTACTTCACCCAGAACTTCTCGCCCTTCTCATTCACCCACATGTAGGTGTGCGAGCCGTAGCCGTTCATGTGACGCCAGGTGCGCGGCAGGCCCCGAACACCCATCAGGTAGGTCACCTGGTGCGCGGATTCCGGATTGTTGGTCCAGAAGTCCCACTGCATGTTGGCGTCGCGCAGGCCACGGTCCGGCAGGCGCTTCTGGCTGCGGATGAAGTGGGGGAACTTCATCGGGTCACGCACGAAGAACACCGGCGTGTTGTTGCCCACCAGGTCGTAGTTGCCCTCGTCCGTGTAGAACTTGATCGAGAAGCCGCGCACGTCGCGCCAGGTGTCAGGGCTGCCCTGCTCACCGGCCACGGTGGAGAAGCGCAGCAGCAGGTCGGTCGTCACGCCCTTCTGGAACAGCGCCGCCTTGGTGTAGGCGGACACGTCCTCGGTCGTCTCGAAGATGCCGAACGCACCCGAGCCCTTGGCGTGCGGCTGGCGCTCGATGGTCTTCTCGCGGTTGAAGTGGGCCAGCTGCTCAATCAGGTGCACGTCGTGCAGCATGATCGGGCCGTCCGCACCAAGCGTCAGGGAATTGCGGTCGCTCACCGCCGGGGCACCGGCTCCGGTGGTCGAACCGGTCATGGCAGCATAGGGGCAGGTCGGCTTCTCGGACACTTGGCATCTCCTCCACTGTCACAGGCGGGTTTCTGGAACCCAGCGACGCTTCCTTCGCCGCTTACAAATAGACAATATCGATTTTTAGCGTCTGAGCGCAACCCTTCTTGACCATAATTAATTTGATATCT
>NZ_DATBUP010000066.1:0-13086 GCF_036515995.1 Pedomonas sp.
TCGCCCGCCTGGGCATGGTGGCGGTGCCGGTGCGCGCGCCGACGGGGCCGATCGGCGGCAACCTCTCCCACGAGTTCCACATTCTGGCCGACACGGGCGAGAGCGAGCTGTTCTACGACGCCGCGGTTGAGGACATCACGCTGGCCGAACTGGCCGAAGCCACGCCGGGTTCGGAGATCGTCGACCGCCTGCAATCCATCTACGCGATGGAGAGCGAGGAGCACGAGAAGGTGACCGACTGCCCGGTGCCGGCCGACAAGCTGCGCCAGCGCCGCGGCATCGAGGTGGGTCACATCTTCTACTTCGGCACCAAGTACACCGAGTCCATGGGCTGCCAGCTGCAGGGCCCGGACGGCAAGCCGATGTATCCGGAGATGGGCTCCTACGGCATCGGCGTGTCGCGCATCGTTGCCGGCATCATCGAGGCCAGCCACGACGAGAACGGCATCGTCTGGCCGGAAGAGGTAGCTCCGTACAAGGTGGGCCTCATCAACATGCGCGTGGACCACGAAGGTTGCACCACGGCCGCTGACGAGCTGTACGCCAAGCTTAGCGAGGCCGGCATCGAGGTTCTCTACGACGACCGCGACGAGCGCGGCGGTGCCAAGTTCGCCACCATGGACCTGATCGGCATTCCGACGCAGGTGATCGTCGGCCCCAAGGGGATCGAGAAGGGCGTTGTGGAAGTGAAGGACCGCAAGAGCGGCAACCGTGAGGAAATGACCGTCGAGGCCCTGCTGACCAAGCTGCTCGGCTAAGGAACGCATTCATGCTCTCCAGCTATGAGCGGATGATCGCGACGCGCTACCTGCGCCCGATCAAGGGCGAGGGGTTCATCTTCATCGTCTCGATGATCTCGCTGATCGGCATTGCCATCGGCGTTGCCGCGCTCATCGCCGTCATGTCGGTGATGAACGGCTTCCGGGGCGAGTTGCTCGACCGCATTCTGGGCGTGAACGGCCACATGCTGGTGCAGGGCTATGACGGCCGGCTGGACGAGTGGGAGCGGCTGCGCAAGCTCACTGAGCAGGCACCGGGCGTCAAGATGGTCACGCCGCTGATCCAGCAGCAGCTGATGGCGTCCCGCCGCAACCTGTCGGCGGGCGTCATCGTGCGCGGTCAAGTGCCGAGCGACGTGCGCAACCACCCGATGGTGTCCAAGAACATCGTCGAGGGCTCGCTGGCGGACTTCAAGGACGGCGAGCCGGTCATTGCGCTGGGCAGCAAGCTGGCCGGGCAACTGCTGGCACGGGTGGGCGACAGCATCTCGCTGATCTCGCCCGAGGGGCAGGTGACGCCGTTCGGCGTGACGCCGCGCATCGCCAGCTATCGGGTTGTCGCCATCTTCGAGGTGGGTGTGTTCGACTATGACAACGCCTTCATCCTCATGCCGATGGAGACGGCGCAGAACTACTTCCGCATGGGCTCGTCCGTCAGCGGACTGGAAGTGGTGGTGAACGATCCGGACAAGATCGACGCCACCATCAACGCGCTGACGCCGGTCGTGCAGCCTTACGGCGCGATCGTCGACTGGCGCTCGCTCAATCGCTCGCTGTTCGAGGCGCTGGAGGTGGAGCGGGTGGTGATGTTCTGGATCCTCTCGATCATCATCGTGGTCGCCGTATTCAACATCGTCTCCAGCCTCATCATGCTGGTGCGGGCCAAGAGCAAGGATATCGCCATCCTGCGGACCATGGGGGCGAGCCGTGCCTCGGTGATGCGGGTGTTCATGCTGGCGGGGACGTCCATCGGCGCGCTCGGCACGCTGACGGGTATGGGCCTTGGGTTCCTGCTGCTGGCGTTCCGCACTGAGATCGTGCAGGGCGCAAGCACTCTGTTCGGCATTGCGCTGTGGAACCCGGAAGTGCGGTTCCTCTCGGAGATGCCCTCCAAGGTAGAGCTTGGCGAGGTGCTGGCGACCGTTGGCATCTCCCTGTTGCTGACCGTGCTGGCAACGCTCTACCCGTCCTGGCGCGCGGCCAATACGGATCCGGTACAGGTGCTTCGCTATGAGTGACGTGGTTGGGACGAACACGGTTCTGGGCGTTCAGCATCTCTCCCGCAACTTCAAGCAGGGCGATGCCATCATCCATGTGCTTCGGGATGTGAACCTTGAGGTGAAGCGCGGCGAGATCGTGGCGCTGCTCGGGGCCTCGGGTGCGGGCAAGTCCACGCTGCTGCAGGCAGTCGGTCTGCTGGAGGGCGGCTTTCAGGGCAGCATCCGCATCGACGGGACCGAGTGTGCCAGCCTCAAGAGCGGTCAGCGTACGGACTTCCGGCGCGAGAAGCTGGGCTTCGTCTATCAGTTCCATCACCTGCTGCCGGACTTCACGGCGATCGAGAACGTGGTGCTGCCGCAGTTGATCTTCGGGCGCAGCCGCCGCGAGGCGGAGCAGCGGGCGACCGAGCTCCTCACCGAACTGGGGCTGGGCCAGCGGCTCACCCACCAGCCCGCCCAGCTTTCGGGCGGCGAGCAGCAGCGTGTGGCCGTGGCTCGGGCTCTGGCCAACGAGCCGGTGCTGGTGCTGGCGGACGAGCCGACGGGCAACCTGGATGAGGAAACCGGCCAGACCGTGCTGGAGACGTTCCTCCATCTCGTTCGCGCCAAGGGCTCATCGGCCCTGATTGCCACCCACAATCGTGATCTGGCCCGCCGCATGGACCGGGTCGTGCTGCTGCACAACGGAATGATCGAGCCCGTCACCCTCTGAAAGGCTGCGGGGCCTTGGAAATCAGAACAAGAAACAGGGAGCACTTTCGCATGAGACGCAGCAAGACCCTCGTCTGCGCCCTTTCTCTGGCCTCGGCGCTCGCGGCCCAGCCCGCCGTCGCCGACACCTGGACCACGATTGCGGACGTCGGCCGCGCGGGTCTGGTCGGCACGGCCTTCGTGGCGGCGGCGGCACAGGAGGACTGGGACGGCGTTCTGCAGGCGGGCTACAGCATCGGCTTTACCGCCGGCGCGACCTACATGCTGAAGGAAGTGTTCCCGGAAGAGCGGCCCAACGGGAAGGACAACGACAGCTTCCCCTCTGGCCACACCAGCATTTCCTTTGCGTCCGCCGGGTTCATTCACCAGCGCTACGGCTGGCAGTATGGCCTGCCGGCCTATGCCATTGCCGCAACCGTTGGCGTGGCCCGGGTGGAGAGCGACCACCACCACTGGTACGACGTGGTGGCCGGAGCCGCGCTCGGCACTGCAACGGCGTTCGTGTTCACCGACAAACTGAACGAGAATGTGCAGCTGTTCCCCTGGGGCGACACCAAGGGCGGCGGCATCGCCATGAACGTGAAGTTCTGATGCGAAGCGGCGGGGGCGAAGGCCCCCGCAGTGCTTTTGGGCGGGTCGCATCAGACCGCAAGCGAAACACGACTATTTTCGTCCAATATTCGACTACGAGGCCGCAGCTCACCCATTGTGGGCGGCGGGGTTTTGAGTGATCCTCTTCTCCGTGGGGTTGAACAGGGGGGAGTGGAGGAATGGCGGAACGTCTGACGAGCGAACCTGAAGCGACTGGGGTCGCTGCAGGGCCAGCTGCGGATCTGGCCGCAGGCATGGCGGCTGGAGTTTCGCCGGACCATATCATGCAGGTGGCGCTGGGTTTCATGCCCGCCAAGACGCTGCTTTCTGCGGTCGAACTGGGCCTTTTCACGACCCTGGCCGATCCGAAGCTCTCGGCTGGCGGCCTGACCGGCGAGGCCTTGTGCGTCGAACTCGACCTGCATCCGCGCTGCAATCCGGATTTCGTCGATTCCCTGGCAGCGCTCGGCATGCTGGAGCGGGAGGGCAGCGGACCCACGGCGCTTTACCGCAACACCCCCGCAAGCGCCCGGTTTCTGGATGCCAACAGCCCGGATTACATCGGTGGCTTTCTGCTCATGTCCAACGAGCGGCTCTATCCATTCTGGGGGCGGCTGACCGAGGGGCTGCGCACCGGCAAGGCGCAGAACGAGATCGCGACAGTGGGCAAGCCCCTGTTCGAGTCTCTTTACGCGGACCCGGAGCGGATGGGCCTGTTTCTTGAGGGCATGAGCGGTATTTCCCGCAGCCGCTTCATGGCCCTGGCGGAGCACTACGATTTCAGTCGCCACGCGTGCCTGTGCGACGTGGGCGGGGCGCTCGGCCTGCTGGCGCTGACCGTGGCCGAGAGGTTCCCCCGGCTTGAGGCCATGACGGCGGACATTGACGTGGTGACGCCGCACGCTCGCCGAAAGATCGAGGAAGCCGGGCTTGCGGACCAGGTGCAGGCGGTGACGGTGGATATGTTCACCGATCCGCTGCCGCACTGCGACGTGATGACCATGAGCATGATTCTCCACGACTGGAATCTGGAGAAGAAGCGCCAGCTCATCGCGAAGGCCTTTGACGCGCTGGAGCCGGGCGGGGCCTTCATCGCCATCGACCACATGATCGATGACGACCGTCGGCAGAACGTCGCGGGGCTGATGCTGTCCCTGACCATGCTCATCGAAACCGGGGACGGCTTCGACTATACGGCAGCCGATTTCTTCAACTGGTGCGAGGCGGCAGGCTTCCGGCGCGGAGAGGTTATCCCGCTCGGCGGCGGCAGTGCGGCAGCGGTGGCTTACAAGCCGGAATAAGGCAGGAGCGGCTGACGGGAGGCTGACAGGACTGCCTGCCAGCCGCGCCATTACACTTGGGTATAGAGCCTTTTCCGCTCTGACGAGGTCAGATCGGGGCTCTAAGCTTTTTGTTGGTCGCACTTTCTTAAGCGCGGGGTGTGCCACCCTGCTCGAAAGCTGCTCTAGTTCAGGTCTTCCGGCAGGGTCGGTTCGGAGAGAATGTGCTCCATCCGCTCCCAGCGGGCGTTCTGATCCGGTCCGGCAGCGTTCACGTGGTCGCGCACCATCTCCTTGCCGAGCCCGTAGTTGATGACATAGCTGCGATAGGTTTCGATGAACTTCACGTCCCGCTCGGCATGGCCGCGGGTGACGAGCCGGTATTTCTGACCAAGGGCAATGGCGGTCTCGCGATCGATATTGCCGGCCAGATACTCGGCGGCGATGGTGTAGCGCGCCGGTGCCAGGGCTTCAGTCAGCTTCTGGAGCTGGATCAGGGCAGGGGCTGTCTTGGGATCGAGGCCCGCCAGCGGATAGAGGGTTTCCTGCTCGAACTTCAGGCGCTCGTCGCCGGGAAAGGCAAGGTCGATGCCAAAGTTGGCACTGCCCTCGGCAATGAATGACTGCGGGCTGAACAGCGGGTAAACGGTGAACTCCTGCCAGCCGCGCTGCCTGGCCAGCTTCTCTTCCAGCAGCATGTTGAAGACGTGATGGCCGGGGTAGCCTTCGTGGCAGCCCAGGTCGATGGCGCGGTCGATGAAGACGGGCAGATCGACGTTCACTTCGATGAGGCTGTTGGCGTTGCCCTTGTACCAGTTGTAGCCGCTCCACGGCTTGTCGGTCACGAAGGCGAGGGAGAACTGCTCGCCTTCGGGTAGCTTGATGTGCTGGACCGTGCGGCGCTTGCACTCGGCGGTGGCGGCGCGCATCACCGCGTCCAGCTTGTCCGTGGGGACGGTGTAGCCCTTGCGGAAGGCCTCGACCCGCTCATGCAGCGGGCCTTCGCCGGGCACGAGCTTCTCCAGATTGGAAAGGATGGGGTCGAAGTCGGACAGTGGCTGGACGGTCGGGCGCGCGCCGAACAGGCTTTCGGCTTCCTCGGCGAAGGGCAGGCGCTTGCCCTCGATCATGTCCAGCCGGGTGCGCACGGCCTTGAGCTGGGCGGCAAGGAAGCGGGCGCGCTTGGCCTCCATCGGCGAGGAGGTCCTGGCCGTTTCGGCGGCGGCTTTCAGCCGGTCAGCCTCGGTCTTGAGCTGGGCAACGGAGCGGGGGCTGGCCTTTGCCTGCGTCGCAAGGTCGGCCGGGCCATAGTAGGCATCCACATAGCCGGGTTCATGCTCGCCCACCTCCAGCACCAGCCGGATATAGTCCTGCGCAATGGTGTCGAGGCTTGCACCCGCCTGCCATGCCGTAAGGCTGGATGCCATCAATGCCGTTGCCGCGACCAGACTATGAACCGCTTTCATGGGTGCCCCTTGCCATTGAATTTCCAGATGTTGCGGCGCGCATTGTTGCTGGCGCGGCGCTCCGTTTCAATGGCGAAAGCAAGAAAATTTCAGAAGGGCGGCGGGCCGCCTCGATCAGAAATCGCCTGAGACTTTTCCGATATCCGACGGATATTCATGTAGAATTTAATTCATTCGCATTGGCAACATGACTTAGGCTTCCGATCCTGTGCTTCTGGTGGCGTGCGCAGATCCGGTTTTAAAACGAGGAGGAAGATCATGCCACGGCACGCCGGGGATCTGGTGAGCGAGAGGCTGCAGTCTGGCGAGAACATCCGGCCCGCCGGGTATCCTGACGAGGACCAGTTGAATGGCTGGGAAGATCCGAGCCCAAGGCGCAGAACGCCGCCGGACAAGCTGCCCAAGCCGGACCTGTGAACGCTGGAATTTCAGAAACTCAAGGCGGGTGAACTGGTGGAGCCGAGGGGAGTCGAACCCCTGACCTCAGCAGTGCGATTGCTGCGCTCTCCCAACTGAGCTACGGCCCCACACCATTTCAAACCCGGGCGCGAAAAAATGACGCCTCAAGCCAGCGGCATATACGCTGCCTGAACGCCGGATGCAACTGTTTCCATACGGTTTTTGCAAGGAAATGTTGCGCGGCGGGCTATTAAAAACATGAAAAAGGCGGCGCAGCCGGGCCGCACCGCCTTTTGATCGTGGGCAAGCAGCCTGCCGTTATTCGGCTGCGTCCGCCGGGGTGGAGGCCGGAGCCGGTGCCTCGGCAGGCGTACGGCCGAGCCAGGCGTCCACATCCCGCAGCGCGCGGGCGGACTGGGCGGCCTTGCGCTCATTCTTACGGACCTTGTCTTCCAGCGGCGGGAACAGGCCGAAGTTCACGTTCATGGGCTGGAAGGTGTCCACTTCCGCCCCGCCGGTGATGTGGCTGATGAGCGCGCCGAACGCCGTGGTCGGCGGCGGCGGCACGATGGCCTCGCCCTTGCGTTCGCTTGCGGCGAACCGGCCGGCCAGCAGGCCGATGGCGGCGCTTTCCACGTAGCCTTCAACGCCGGTGACCTGGCCAGCGAAGCGCAGGCGTGGGTCTGCCTTCAGGCGCAGCACGCCGTCCAGCACCTTGGGGCTGCGGATGAAGGTGTTGCGGTGCAGGCCGCCGAGCCGGGCGAACTGGGCGTTCTCCAGCCCCGGAATGGTGCGGAAGATACGGGTCTGCTCGCCGTGCTTCAGCTTGGTCTGGAAGCCGACCATGTTGTAGAGCGTGCCCAGCGCATTGTCCTGCCGCAGCTGGACGACCGCATAGGGGCGCTTGCCCGTGCGCGGATCGGCCAGGCCGACCGGCTTCATCGGGCCGAAGGAGAGGGTGTCCTTGCCGCGTTCCGCCATCACCTCGATGGGCATGCAGCCCTCGAAGTAGGGGGTGTTGGCTTCCCACTCCTTGAAGGTGGTCTTCTCGCCGGTCAGCAGCGCCTCGATGAAGGCGTAGTACTGATCCTTGTCCATCGGGCAGTTGATGTAGTCCTTGCCCTCGCTGCCGGGGCCGGAGGCCTTGTCGTAGCGGGACTGGAACCACGCGATGTCGAAGTTGATGCTGTCCTTGTAGACGATCGGCGCGATGGCGTCGAAGAAGGCCAGCTCGTCCTCGCCGGTCAGGCCCTTGACCGCCTCGGCCAGCGCGGGCGAGGTGAGGGGGCCGGTGGCAATCACCACGCTCGACCAGTCGGCCGGAGGGATGCCGGCGATTTCCTCGCGGCGAATCTCGATGAGGGGGTGGTTTGAGAGCGTATCGGTGACCATCTGCGAGAACACGTCCCGGTCCACCGCCAGCGCGCTGCCGGCGGGCACCCGGGCCTTGTCGCCCGCGCTCAGGATCAGCGAATCGGCGCGGCGCATTTCCTCGTGCAGGAGGCCGACAGCGTTGGCTGACGGGTCGTCCGAGCGGAACGAGTTGGAGCAGACCAATTCGGCGAGGCCCTCGGTCTGGTGCGCGTCGGTCGTGCGGACGGGGCGCATCTCGTGCAGGATCACGGGCACGCCCGCCTTGGCGATTTGCCATGCGGCTTCGGAGCCAGCCAGGCCGCCGCCGATGACATGAATGGGTTCAAACTGGTTCGTCATGCCCGCCTATATGCGCCTGCGCGCGGGCCCGGTCCAGCCCCGGAGCGGGCCGGATGGACGGGAAGCGGAAAAGAGCGCTGAATCGAGGCCAAACGTCGGTCTGGCGCACGGTTTCGGTGCTTAAAACTGGCATTCCTGAGCGCAGTTGGCTAGAAGGTGGGGTAACCCACTTATGGCTCTATATTCCAGGATTTGAGTGTTGGATTTGACTGAACCGAATTCCTCGGACCCGTCCGATATCCGCCCGATCTCCATCGTAGAGGAGATGCGGACATCGTACCTCGATTACGCCATGAGCGTGATCGTATCGCGTGCGCTTCCGGATGTGCGTGACGGCCTGAAGCCGGTGCACCGCCGCATTCTCTTTTCGTGCCACGAGAACAGCTACGATCACACTAAGCCGTACCGCAAGTCGGCCCGTATCGTCGGTGACGTGATCGGTAAGTACCACCCGCACGGCGATTCCGCGATCTATGAGGCCCTCGTCCGCATGGCGCAGGACTTCTCGATGCGCGTGCCGCTCATCGACGGGCAGGGCAACTTCGGTTCCATGGACGGCGATCCGGCAGCGGCCATGCGTTACACCGAGGCGCGTCTCGCCAAGGTTTCGCAGTTCCTGCTGAGCGACCTGGAAAAGAACACGGTCGACTACCAGGCCAACTACGACGGTCAGGAGCGCGAGCCGACCGTGCTGCCGGCCCGGTTCCCGAACCTGCTGGTGAACGGCGCAGGCGGCATTGCCGTCGGCATGGCCACCAACATTCCGCCGCACAACCTGGGCGAAGTGATCGCGGC
Organism: Pedomonas sp.; assembly: GCF_036515995.1. Lineage (NCBI taxonomy): Bacteria > Pseudomonadati > Pseudomonadota > Alphaproteobacteria > Sphingomonadales > Pedomonadaceae > Pedomonas > Pedomonas sp. The sequence goes on from NZ_DATBUP010000066.1 coordinate 8,955, forward strand.
CTGCCGCGCCTACATGGACAATCCGGAAATCACGCCGGAAGAGCTCATGGAGATCGTGCCGGGTCCGGACTTCCCGACCGGCGGCATCGTCATGGGCCGTGGCGGCATCCTCTCCGCCTATCGCACCGGCCGCGGCTCGGTGCTGATGCGCTCGCGCACCCATATCGAGACGTGGGGCCGTGACCGCGAAGCGATCATCATCACCGAAATCCCGTATCAGGTGAACAAGTCCACGCTGGTGGAGCGCATCGCCGAGGCGGTGAAGGACAAGCGGATCGAGGGCATCTCGGAAATCCGCGACGAGTCCAACCGCGAGGGCGTGCGCGTCGTCATCGAGCTGAAGCGCGATGCGAACGCGGAAGTGGTGACGAACCAGATCTTCCGCTACACCCCGGCGCAGACCAGCTTCGCCATCAATACGCTGGCGCTGAACAATGGCCGCCCGCAGCAACTGGGCCTGAAGGACATCATTTCGGCCTTCATCCAGTTCCGCGAAGAGGTCATCACCCGCCGCACCAAGTTCGAGCTGAAGAAGGCGCGCGACCGCGCCCACATCTTGCTCGGCCTCGTGATCGCGGTGACCAACCTCGATGAGGTGGTGCGGATCATCCGGGCGTCCGCCTCTCCGGCCGAAGCGCGCGAGGCGCTGCTGGCCCGGGCGTGGACCGTGGGCGAGATCATGCCGTACCTCGAGCTGATCGAGGCGGTGAACCCGCAGACCTACGGCACCACCTATCACCTGACCGAAGAGCAGGTGAAGGCGATCCTCGAGCTGCGCCTGCACCGCCTGACGGCGCTGGGCCGCGACGAGATCGGCGACGAGCTGAAGCAGCTGGCGACGAAGATCGAGGAGTTCCTCCACATCCTGCGCGACCGCAACCGCCTCTATGAGGTGATGCGCGAAGAGCTGGACGTGATCTCCACCGAGTTCGCAACGCCGCGCAAGACCGAGATCCTCGAAGGCTCGATCGACGACATCGACGACGAAGACCTGATCAAGCGCGAGGACATGGTGGTGACCGTCACCATGTCCGGCTACATCAAGCGCGTGCCACTCTCCACCTATCGGGCGCAGCGTCGCGGCGGCAAGGGCCGCTCGGCGATGTCGACGAAGGACGAGGACGTGCTGACGCAGGTGTTCGTGGCCTCCACCCACACGCCGGTGCTGTTCTTCTCCACCAAGGGTCTGGTCTACCGCCTGAAGGTGTGGAAGCTGCCGGAAGGCACGCCGCAGGCGCGCGGCAAGGCGCTGGTGAACATCCTGCCGCTTTCGGACGGCGAGACCATCTCGACGATCCTGCCGCTGCCGGAGGACGAGAACGAGTGGGCGAACCTGAACGTGATGTTCGCCACCGCCAAGGGCAGCGTGCGCCGCAACAGCATGGACGCGTTCACCAACATTCCGTCCAACGGCAAGTTCGCCATCCGCTTCGAGGATGACGCGCAGGACGACCGGCTCATCGGCGTTGCCCTCTGCAACGAGGACGACGACGTGCTGCTGGCGACGCGCGGCGGCAAGTCCATCCGCTTCCCGGTGGATGCAGTGCGCGTGTTCCAGAGCCGTACCTCGACGGGCGTGCGCGGCATGACGCTGGCCGATGGCGACGAGGTGATCTCGCTGACCATCCTGAATGGCGGGCGTGATGCAACGGCCGAGGAGCGCGAGCAGTACCTGCGCGCCGCGCCGTGGAAGGCGGAGCCGGGCGAGGCGACGCTGTCGCCGGAGCGGATGCAGGAACTGGCCGCGCGCGAGCAGTTCATCCTGACCGTGACCTGCAACGGCTATGGCAAGCGGACCTCGTCCTACGAGTATCGTACCATGGGCCGTGGCAATCAGGGCGTGACGGCGATCGAGATGTCGGAGCGCAATGGTCCGGTGGTGGCCAGCTTCCCGGTCGATCCGGATGATCAGGTGCTGCTGGTGACCGACCAGGCGCAGATGATCCGCATCGGCATTGCCGACGTGCGTATCGCGGGCCGCGCCACGCAGGGCGTGACGCTGTTCCGCGTGTCGAACGGAGAGCATGTGGTATCCGTGGCCAAGATTCGGGATGTGGCTGGAGACGAGGGTGATAACGGTGACGGCGAGGCGGATGCCGAGCAGCTGACCGATGGGTCGTCCGAAGCTTCGGCGGAAGCCTAGAGCGGTTTGCGATCTGCTTGCAGCAGATCGCCCGCTCAAACTCTTTGGTTGGTCGCACTTTCTTAACCGCAGGACATGCGTCCTGCTCGAAAGCTGCTCCGAACCCGTTTTCAAGCGTATTTCTGAGGGGCTTGACCTTGATCGCGCCACGCGGCAGGACGGCCCCGAACGGAGGGTTTTGAGACATGACCGCGCGTATCTACAAGCCGAGCAAGAATGCCATGCAGTCTGGCAAGGCGAAGACCCAGGACTGGGTTCTGGAATTCGAACAGTCCGACAAGAAGCGCCCGGACGCGCTGATGGGCTGGGCCGGTTCGCAGGACACCCAGAGCCAGGTGCGCCTGCGCTTTCCGACGCAGGAAGCGGCCATTGCCTACGCCACGCGCTACGGCATCGAGTTCGTGGTGGTGCCGGAGCAGCCGCGCATGCTGAAGCTGCAGGCGTATGCTGATAATTTCCGCTAAAGCGGAAGGGGTGCTGACAACTTCCGCTAAGGCGGGACGCCTCACGGAAAACAAAAAGCCGCTCCATCCGGGGCGGCTTTTTGTGTTTATCAAGTGTGCTCGGCGGCAGGTGCCGGTCACGGCCGGTCAAACGAATGGGAGTGAAGAGGGACTGAGTCCCTCTTCAAAAACTCTGGCTCTACTCCGCCGCCAGAGCGCTGCGCTCTCCCAGCAGCCGGGCGCGGGCGGCGCGGTATTCGCGCTCCATGCGGTCAACGACGGAGCCGACGGTCTCGATCTGCTCGATGACGCCGATGCCCTGGCCGCAGCCCCAGATATCCTTCCATGCCTTGGCGGCCTGGTTGCCGCCGGAGGCGAAGTTCATCTTGGAGGGATCGGACGAGGGCAGGTTCTTCGGGTCCAGCCCTGCCGCCTCGATGGACTGGCGCAGGTAATTGCCGGGAACGCCGGTGAAGAGGTTGGTGTAGACGATGTCCTCCGCCACGGCGTCCACAAGACATTGCTTGTAGGCGGGGGCGGCGTTGGCTTCCTCGGTCGCGATGAAGACGGAGCCGCAGTAGGCGAAGTCCGCGCCCATGGCCTCGGCCGCCAGCACGGAGCGCCCGTTGGCAATGGAGCCGGAGAGTAGCAGCGGACCATCGAAGAACTGGCGGATCTCCTGCACCAGCGCGAAGGGGGAGAGGGTGCCGGCATGGCCGCCGGCCCCGGCGCACACGGCGATCAGACCGTCTGCACCTTTCTCGAGGGCCTTGCGGGCATGGGTGATGCTGATGACATCATGAAGCACGATGCCGCCATAGCTGTGAATCGCGTCATTGATTTCGGGACGGGCACCCAGCGACGTGATGACGACGGGCACCTTGTGCTTGATGCACAGCTCGACGTCGTGCTCCAGCCGATCGTTCGAGCGGTGGACGATCTGGTTGACGGCGAAGGGCGCGGCGGGCCGGTCAGGATGGGCGGCGCTGTAGGCCGCCAGCGTCTCGGTGATCTCGCTCAGCCAGTCATCCAGCAATTCCTTGGGGCGGGCGTTGAGCGCCGGGAAGGAGCCGAGGATTCCCGCCTGGCACTGGGCGATGACCATCTGGGGGCCGGACACGATGAACATGGGCGCGGCGACGACCGGCAGCCGGAGCTGGGCTTTAAGCGCCCGGGCAATGTGGGACCTGCCTGTGTGCGAAGGGACGACGTTCGGGCCTGCCATGGTGTGCTTCACCTCTGATCGAAGAAGTCCAAGTCCTGCTATCAGAGCCGCCAACCGGGCGCATGGCAAGCCCGGAAGCGGGAGGGGGTGCACGGTATCACGGAGGGGAAGGGGTAGAGTACGGACAAATACTGGGCACAAACAAACAGGGCCGCCCAATCGGGCGGCCCTGCCTGTGTTCAGCAATGTTGCTGGATCAGAGCTTAGCTGAACCGACGCGGGCCACGCGGACCACGCGGACGGTCGCCGAAGCCGCCGTCACGCTCGCCGCCGAAGCCGCCGCCGCCCGAGCGATCGCCGAAGCCACCGCCGCTGCGGAAG
>NZ_DATBUP010000067.1:0-6050 GCF_036515995.1 Pedomonas sp.
TGCCGCCGCCCTGGCCGCCCTGCTGGCCGCCGCGCTGGCTGGACTGCGACTGCTGGCCGCCCTTGCGGCCGATCTCGCTCATGTGTTCACGGTCCTGGCTGACCGCTTCGCCGCCCTTGCGACCGGCTTCCTCGCGGCTCATCTTGCCGCCACCACCCTGGTTCCTGTTCTGTGCCATCGAAGCCTCCTTTTCATTTGGTCGATGCAAACAGAACAATGAAATGACGGGCCGGATTGTTCCGGACAGCAGGACGAGCGGAGCGGGTTCGGGCGACGGACCGTTGCAGGAAGGCCTGTGATAGGGCGTGCGCCCGGCCAGCCGGGCGCACGCGCCGTGTCAGCCCTTCAGCCAGCCCTCCAGGCGCTGGAGCGCTTCTTCCACCAGCGGTGTGGAGACGGCGAAGGAGAAGCGCAGGAACCGGTTGCCTTCGACGGGGTCGAAATCGATGCCGGGGGCCAGCGCAACGCCGGTCTCCTGAACCAGACGGCGGCAGAATTCCAGACTGTCGTTGGTGAGGTGGCCGATGTCGGCATAGACGTAGAAGGCGCCGTCCGGCGGGGCGATGCGCTCGATCCCCATCCTGGGCAGCCGCTCCAGCAGGAGGGCCCGGTTGGCGCGGTAGACGTCAACGTGGCGTTGCAGCTCGTCATCGGCCTCGAGCGCGGCGAGTGCCGCATGCTGGGCAAGGCTGGGCGGGGTGAGGAACATGTTGCCGGTGACGGTGGAGAAGTGCTCGGCCTCGGCCTCCGGCACCACCAGCCAGCCGAGCCGCCAGCCCGCCATGGAGAAGTATTTCGAGAAGCTGTTGACGACGACGACGTCTTCAGAGAACGCCAGCGCGGTGGCCGGTTCGGCGGCATAGCAGAGGCCGTGGTAGATCTCGTCGGAAATCAGGCGGATGCCGCGCCGCGTGCACACCTCGGCAATGGCGGCCAGTTCCTCGGGCGAGAGCATGGTGCCGGTGGGGTTGGCCGGGCTCGCCACGATGACGCCCGCCGGGGCCGGGTCCAGCGCCTCGATGTGGGCGGCGGTGATCTGGTAGCGGGTATCCGCCCCGCAGGGGATCTCCACCGGCTCAAGGTGCATGGCGGTCAGGGTGTTGCGGTAGGCCGGGTAGCCGGGCCGGGCCATGGCGACGCGGTCGCCGGGGCGGAACAGGGTGGTGAAGGCCAGCACCAGCGCGCCGCTGGCCCCGAAGGCCGGGATGATGCGGCCGGGCGAGACGGTGACGCCGTAGGCGGACTGATAGCGCGCGGCGAGCGCCTCCTTCAGCGGCACGCTCTCCCAGTAGCCCATGGGATCGGCGTCCAGCACCTCGTGCGCGCGGGCGATGGCGGGCTGGGGCGCGCCGGTGGACGGCTGGCCGAACTCCATGTGGATGATGGAGCTGCCCTGCGCCTTCAGCTGATGGGCAAGACGCGAGATGTTGATGGCGTGGAAGGGCTCGACCTTCGGCCGGGCGGAAGCGGGGCCGCCTGAGGCGGGAGAAGCTGGAGAGGGAGCTTTTGAAGAGGTCATGGGGGCGCAACGCACTCTGGACGGAGGGGCTGAAGAACTGGCCCGGTTGTAGCCGGGCGGGTGGGGAAGGGCAATCGGTGGCGGGGTGCAGCCGGCGGGCCGGGGCGCGTCTTATGCTCGTATGTTCGATTTTTGTTCTTGAAGACAGTAGTCGGAAAGGCATATATTTCGGATATGACGATGCTGCTCCCCTTCCTCCTCTTCTGCCTCCTGGCCCTGCTGCTGGCCGGGCGGGGAGAGGTGCGCGTGGGGTTCCACCGAGCAGTTCCGCGCAATGCAGGGAGTGCAGCCGCTTTGCGGCAGGCGGGGCGTGGCTGGCGCTACCCTTCCGGGGCCGGACGCGCTACAGAGGGAGTCGTGAGAGCGGAAGCCGCGGCATCGCGCGAGGGCGGGATGCCGCGCGGCATGCCGTCCGCTCTTGCAATGTCTGTTTCGCCAACGGTTTTCAGCGGTTTTGACTCGAGCATGAGCAGCAGCACGTCCACCCGGTTTGTCCATCTGCGGGTGCAGTCCGCCTATTCCATGCTGGAAGGGTCGATGCATCCGAAGGACATCGCCAAGCTGTGCGTGAAGCATCACATGCCTGCAGCGGCGCTGACGGACCGCAACGTGCTGTTCGGCGCGATGGAGTTCTCGGACTACCTGCTGGATGCGGGCGTGCAGCCCATCATCGGCAGCCTGCTGTGCGTGAAGCGCCCGCAGGTGGAAGGCGCGCAGGTCAGCAGCTTCTCCGGGCCGAAGGCGGCGTATGACAGCCTGGTGCTGCTGGCGCAGAACGAGACGGGCTATGCCAACCTCATCCGGCTGGTCTCGACGGCGCACCTTGGCGTCGAGGGAGCAGAGCCGCCGCACGTGACGCTGGACGCGCTGGAGGGCATGACCGAAGGCCTGATCGCGCTGACCGCAGGCTATGAGGGTGCGATCGCCCGGCTGCTGGACGAGGATCAGCAGCGGGCCGCCGAGGACTATCTGGCGCGCCTCGAGGGGCTGTTCCCGGGCCGGCTCTACATGGAGCTGACCCGCGTTGGCGATGCGGCCGAGGCAAAAGTGGAGCCGCTGCTCATCGAGCTCGCCCACCGGCGGGACGTGCCGCTCGTCGCCACCAACCCGGTGCTCTACGAGGCATACGATTTCCATGCCGCCCACGATGCCATGCTGTGCATTGCGGACAGCACCTACGTGGACGAGCCCAACCGCCGCCGTTCCAACCCGGAGACGTGGTTCAAATCGCCCCGGCAGATGGAAAAGCTGTTCCAGGACGTGCCCGAGGCGCTGGCGAACACCACCGTCATCGCCCGGCGCTGCGCCGTGGCGGCGCCGTCGCGCAAGCCGATCCTGCCCAACTATGCCCCCGGCATGTCGGAGGCCGAGGTGGTGTCGGAGCGGGCGCGGCAGGGCCTGGCCGGGCGGCTGGAGAAGCACGTCTACAAGCCGGAGGACGATGCCGAGGCCCGCGAGGCCAAGGCGAAGCCCTACAAGGAGCGGCTGGAATACGAGCTGGGCATCATCAACCAGATGGGCTTTCCCGGCTATTTCCTCATCGTGTCCGACTTCATCCAGTGGGCGAAGGACAACGGCATCCCGGTGGGGCCGGGCCGTGGTTCAGGCGCGGGCTCGCTGGTGGCATGGGCACTGTCGATCACCGATCTGGACCCGCTGCGGCTGGGCCTGCTGTTCGAGCGCTTCCTCAACCCCGAGCGCGTCTCGATGCCGGACTTCGACATCGACTTCTGCGAAACCCGGCGCGGCGAGGTGATCCGCTACGTGCAGGAGAAGTACGGTCGCGATCAGGTGGCGCAGATCATCACCTTCGGTAAGCTGAAGGCGCGCGCGGTGGTGAAGGACGTGGGCCGCGTGCTCCAGATGTCCTACGGGCAGGTGGACGGCATCTCCAAGCTGATCCCCAACAACCCGGCCGACCCCAAGACGCTGGTGCAGGCACTGGACGAGGTGCCGGAGCTGCGCAAGAAGCGCTACTCGGAGAAGGGCGCGGACCGCCTGTTCGATATCGCGCTCAAGCTGGAGGGCATGTACCGCCACACCTCCACGCACGCGGCCGGCGTGGTGATCGGCGACCGCCCGCTCGACCAGCTGGTGCCGCTCTACCGCGATCCGCGCTCAGACATGCCCGTGACCCAGTTCGACATGAAGTGGGTGGAGAAGGCGGGGCTGGTGAAGTTCGACTTCCTCGGCCTCAAGACCCTGTCGGTGCTGCAGAAGGCGGTGGACTTCCTGAAGCTGCGCGGCATCGACCTCGACCTGTCCTCCGTGCCGTGGGACGACCCGGCAGCCTTCCAGCTGCTGGCGCGGGGCGACACCGTCGGCGTGTTCCAGCTGGAATCCGAGGGTATGCGCCGCACGCTGGCCATGGTGAAGCCGGACAAGTTCGAGGACATCATCGCGCTCGTGGCGCTCTATCGCCCGGGCCCGATGGACAACATCCCGACCTACGCCAACCGCAAGCACGGACTGGAGGAGCCGGACTACCTGCACCCGTGGCTGGAAGAGGTGCTGGCCGAGACCTACGGCGTCATCATCTACCAGGAACAGGTGATGCAGATCGCCCAGATCCTGGCCGGGTACAGCCTTGGCGAGGCAGACCTGCTGCGCCGCGCCATGGGCAAGAAGAAGAAGGAGGAGATGGACGCCCAGAAGGCCCGCTTCCTTCAGGGTGCCAGGGAGAAGGGCGTCGATCTCGACAAGGCGGACCAGATCTTCGAACTGGTGGCCAAGTTCGCGGGCTACGGCTTCAACAAGTCCCACGCGGCAGCCTATGCGCTGGTCGCCTACCACACCGCTTACCTGAAGGCGAATTATCCGGTCGAATTCTTCGCTGCGTCAATGTGTTACGATATGCATTTGACGGACAAGCTGAGCATCTTCGTCGAGGACATGAAGCGGCTCCAGATGCCGGTGTTGCCGCCGGACGTGAACCATTCGGACGCCGAGTTCGCGGTGGAGGCACTGCCGGAGCCGAGCCCGTCCGGCCAGACCTATGCCGTTCGCTACGCGCTCGCCGCGCTCAAGGGCGTGGGCGAGAAGGCGATGGAAGGGCTGGTGGACGAGCGCAAGGCCAACGGGCCGTACAAGTCCCTCTCGGACTTCGCGGACCGCATCGACCCGCGCCTCGTCAACAAGAAGCAGCTGGAAGGCCTGGCGGCGGGCGGCGCGTTCGACGGGCTGGAGCCCAACCGCGCGGCCGCCCATGCCGGCATCGAGGCCGTGCTGAACTACGCCCAGGCCGCCGCCGAGGCGCGGGCGAGCGCGCAGGTCAGCCTGTTCGGCGAGGCGACCGGCGTCGAGGCGCAGGCGCTGCAGCTGCCCCGTGTCGAGCCGTGGCCGCTGGGCACGCTGATGGACAAGGAGCGGGACGCCTTCGGCTTCTACTTCTCCGCCCACCCGCTGGACGCCTATACCCACGTGCTGCGGGCGAACAACGTCATCACCTATGCCGAGGCGATCAACTCGGAGCCGCCGACCACTGGCAACCGCATGCCCGCAACGCTGGCGGGCATGATCGAATCCTGCCGCTGGCGTCAGCCGCCCCCGCGCGACGGCAAGCAGGGCAACCGCTACCTGATGGTCGATATCAGCGACCAGTCCGGCCAGTACATGAGCATGTGCTTCGATGAAGAGGCGCAAGGGGCGATCGAGCGCGCCGCCAGCGCGGGCGACCTCGTGCTCATCGCCGCCGAACTGATGTGGCGGGAAGGGGATGAGGCGCCCCGCGTCACCGTGCGGGGCGTGACGCCGCTGGAGCAGCTCGCTGACCGCACACAGGCGGAAGTCACCGTGTTCGTGCGCTCCCGCGATCCGTTCCCGCAGATGGCTGGCTTGCTGGAACGTTCAAAGGGCGGGCGCGGACGGGTGAAACTGCACCTCATGCTCAAGGGCGGCGAGCGGGCGGCGGAAGTCATGCTGCCGGAGCGCTACCGCGTCGATCCCAACCTGTGCGCCGCGCTGCGTTCCCTGCCGGGCATCGACGAGGCCAAACTGCTCATGGGTGGCCAGCCTTTGGGGTAAGGGCTGGGCATCGGGGCTGTGCCCCGGGTCTTCGCGCTGCGTGAGGTTCCTCTGCTGACGCTTTGATTTATTTTGTTTTTTGCAGAGGGTCTTGACCCTCTGCACTCCCTTCGCTTTTCGGGCCGTGCGTATGGTGGCTGTTGTGTCGGCTGGTTGAGCCGGGTTGCAAGCCGGGGGTGGCGGGCCTGATGCTCTTATGGTCACGATGCTCTTACGGTCCCGATGCTCTTACGGTCCCGATGCTCTTATAGTCATGGCAGCGCGGGGCAGGGGCATCTGTCCTGATCCCTGTGAGGTCTCGGCCGGTTCGGTCAGGCGGTGTCCTGAACCCCCTCAGTATCGTAAGGCGTGGAAGCGTACCTGTTTCGGTCGGGCGTGCTCTTCATGCCTCCCGGAGAATGACTTTCGGAGAAAGGCTACTTTCTGAACCGGATTGCTCCCAAGACCATCCGCAAGGCCCGGTTTCGAAGAAGGCACCGTTTTCGAAGACCTTGCGCAAAGGTGTTTG
>NZ_DATBUP010000068.1:0-10362 GCF_036515995.1 Pedomonas sp.
AAGGTGGGAGCCTTTCCCCCGCACTGTCTGTTTTCAGTCCGTGACAAAATGGATTAGGGTGCCCGCCATGATGACCCGCACCGTATCGACTCTCGCCGCCCTCGCCTGTTTCATGCCGCTGGCCGCCTGCGCCAACATGGAAGGTGACTGGCCCAGCCTGAAGACGCCCGCCGAACGGCAGGCCGGCACCTGCAACGATCAGGTTGCCCTTGCCGAGCCGCAGAGCATCGCCGCCCTTACGCAGGGCACCGGCACTCAGGCGACCGGCACTCAGGCTGCTTCTCCAGCCGTTGCGGCACAGCCCGCCGGAGCAAGCGCGGCCGCACCGAACGTGGCCGCCGTCGCCACCCGCCTTGCCGAGGAGCAGCGGGATTTCAACGCCGCGCAGGAGAGCTGGAACAAGCAGCGCACCGCCGCCGAAGCCGCCGCCAATGCCGCCCGCAACGCCGCGCCTGCATCAGAGGCATGGGCCACGGCCGAGATGGAGCTGACCCGCTTCAACCAGTCCGCCGCCCGCTTTGAGCAGATTCGCGATGCCGTGACCCGCGTCACCGGTGACCTCGCTGTGCTGGCCGCCAGCGGCGTGGATGTCTCCGCCACGCTGCGGGAAGCCGGACAGCTACTGCGCCGCATCGATGAAGCAACCGCCGCGCATCAGTCGGCCCTCGGCCCGCTTCAGGCCAACCAGCCGCGCTAAAGCAGCTTCCAGCAAAACCGAGATGTCCTGCGCAGGGAACTCCCGTTCCCTGCCGGCGGCGCGTGCGGATCAGAGGCCCACGCCCCGGCGCACGGCGCGTGCAACGCAGTCCGCTGCCAGCGTGCCCAGCACCGCTAGATCCAGCGGCTGAACCCCTGCTGTGTCACGGTCAGCCTCGCCCGTCGCCAAAGCGAACAGGGTGTCGCCATCGAACGGCGTGTGAATCGGGCGAATGACCCGGGCCAGGCCGTCCTGCGCCATCTGCGCCAGTTTCTGGGTCTGCGCCTTGGTCAGCGGCGCGTCGGTCGCAACAGCGCCGATGGTGGTGTTGGTGCCCGCAATCGCCGCCTTGGGCAGGGCAACCGGCGCATCCAGCGGCGGCTCGCCTGCATAGACCTCCCCGAAGCTGTTCACCGCGATCAGCGCCGCCACCCGCCAGCCGGTGCGCTCGCACTGGATGCTGGCCGTGCCGATGCCGCCGGGGCGCGATCCGGCCCTTGCTCCATATCCGGCTCCTACCGGGCCGTGCGGGCAGTCCGTCCCCGCCGCCGCGCACGCCTCCAGCGCAAGGCGGTGATAGGGCGGGGTCATGCCCCAGTCCTTGTTTCCGCCGTTGGAAAGATCGAACAGAATCGCGGCAGGCACCACCGGCACCGGCCGTCCGCCCACCGGCAAGCCCACGCCCCGGTGCGACAACCACGCCGTCACCGCATCCGCCGCGCCCAAGCCGAAGGCCGACCCGCCTGACAGCACGAGGCCGTGGAACCGCTCCACCAGCGTGTGCGGGGCCAGCGCGTCGGTCTCCCGCGTGCCTGGGCCGCCGCCGCGCACGTCCACCGCCATGGTGACCGGCCGGTCCGGCAGGATAACGCTCACGCCCGTGCGCACCGCCGCATCATGGGCGTGGCCCACCTTCAGGCCGGGAATGTCAGTGAAGCGATCCTCTTTCATGGCTCCAGAATGGGTTAAACCGTTGCGGCCTTCAACCGCCGCGCCCGGTGAATCAGGCGCAGCGTGACGGCGCCCAGAATCGCGGCCAGCAGAATGGCGCCCGCCATCGGCCGGGCCGTACCGTCCGCAAGCGCGCCGGTCACGGAGGCGAACAGCGCGCCCATGGCGAAATGCATGAAGCCCACGAACGAGGAGACGGTGCCCGCGCGGCCGCGGTCCACGTCCATCGCCATGGCGGTGGCGTTGGAATTGGTGAGGCCGATGCAGGCCATGATGAAGAACATGGGCACCAGCACGCCGAACTTGCCGGCATAATCGGTCACCGCGCCGATCAGCATGAGGGCCGCCAGCACCAGCAGCGCCATGTTGGCCGCCTGCACGATCTTCAGCGGCGTATGACGGTTCAGCAGCATCCGGTTGATCTGGGCGGAGCCGACGATGGCGCAGGCGTTGAGGCCGAACACGTACCCGAAGAACGTGGGGTCAATGCCGTAGGTACCGATCATCACGTTGGCGGCATTGCTGATATAGGTGAACAGGCACGCGCTGCCGAGGGACGCCAGCATGGCAAAGCGCAGGATCTCCCGGTTGGAGAGCACCTGCCCGAAGGCCTTGAGCATGCTCTCCTTCGGGCGGCTGTTGCGCTTCTCCGCCGGGAAGGTCTCCGGCAGCGCGATGAACGCCCACACCAGCGCCACCAGACCGAAGGCCGTCAGCACCCAGAAGATGGTGCGCCAGCCGCCCACCATCAGAATGAGGCCGCCCAGCGTCGGGGCCAGAATCGGCGAGGCACCCATCACCAGCATCAGCAGGGAGAAGGCGCGCGCCGCCTCGATGCCGCTGCACCGGTCGGAAATCACCGCACGGGCGATGAGCGGGGCCGCCGCGCCGCCGACCGCCTGGACGAATCGCAGCACGATCAGCGAGTCCATGCTGGTGGCGAACACGCAGCCCACCGAGGCGATGGTATAGAGAATCACCCCCACCATCAGCGGCGGGCGCCGTCCCATCCGGTCAGACAGCGGACCATAGATCAGCTGTCCCGCCGCCAGACCGGCCAGGAAGCTGGCCACGGTCAGCTGCGCATCGGCCATGTTCGAGCCCAGGTCCGCGCTCATGGCAGGCAGGCTCGGCAGATACATGTCGATCGCCATCGGTCCGAAGGCGGTCAGGATGCCCAGAAGCGCAACGAGAGAGAAGGCCAGCCCGGACGCGGGAGCGTTGGCGGACGGAGGAGATGAAGATACGTTCGTCATGCAAGAAACTACCGAATGCTACGGGGAACATCAGAAACGCCCTGCGGCGGCCATCGGCGAAACGCCGGCCGCGCAGACTCGGCGCACTATCCGCTCTTTGGGTGCGTTGCGGAAGGAAAATGGCAGCCCGCACTTACCATGCGGCTTTTTGATTGCCGCCTTGCCCTCGCCCTCCCGTCAGGAGACGACCCAGCGGCTGGAGGGTAAGGCAAGCCGCTCGCCCTCGCGGTTCAGGCTGGCCACCTGCGCTGCGGTCAGCGGCCCGCTGAAATAAAAGCCCTGCCCGAGCGCGCAGCCGCACGCCATCACCATCACGGCGTTGCTTTCTGTCTCCACGCCATCCGCCACCACCGGCACGCCGAGGCTGCGGCCCAGCGTGCCGAGCGCGGAGAGCAGCGCGCGGGCGTTGTCGCTCCAGCTGGCATGGGGCAGCAGGCTCCGGTCCAGCTTGATCTTGACGAACTGCGAATTCTTGAGCGCCGCAAGGCTGGCCCGCTCGGTGCCGAATCCATCCAGCACCAGCCGCACGCCCAGTCCTGACAGTGCGGTCAGGGTGCGCCGGGTGGCCGTGCAATGGCCATTGAAGGCGACCTCGGGCACCTCCAGCTCCAGTTGGCTGGCGGACAGGCCGGTGCGGGCCAGCACGTCCTCCACGAATCCGGCGAACTCCGGCTGGCGCAGCTGCGGAGCGGCAATGTTGATGGCAACGGCCAGATCCGGCCAGTCGCGGGCATTGGAGCAGGCCTCTTCCAGCATCCACAGCGTCACCCGGTCGAGCGTGCCGCTTTCCTCCGCCAGTGCCATCAGGTCGTTGGGTGAGAGCGGCAACTGGCCCGGCAGGCTCCAGTGCAATTGCGCCTCCACGGCCAGCACCCGGCCGTCACGCAGGGAAACCTGCGGCTGATAGACGAGGCCGAGCGTCCCGTTGTCCACAGCCGCACGGAAGGCCAGCAGCTGGTTGCGGCGCCGGCGGCCCAGCTCTTCCATCTCCTCGGAGTAGACCCGCACTCCGCCGCGCATCTTCTTCGCCTCGTACATGGCGATATCGGCGCGGCGCAGCACATCGGCCGGGTCGCCATCCTCGGGGCCGAGGAACGCGATGCCGATGCTCGCGCCGACCTTCACCTCCGTTCCGGCGGCGGGCAGCGGCTGTGCAAGGGCGGTGCAGATTCGCCCGCTGATCATCTCGGCGGTCTCGGGCTGGGGCCGGCCATGGATGAGAATCGCGAATTCATCGCCGCCCAGCCGGGCGGCCACGGCCATTCCCTTGGTCTCCTGCTTCAGGATACGGGCCACCTGACGCAGCAGTTCATCGCCCGCCGAGTGACCGAACTTGTCGTTGACCGGCTTGAAGCCGTCCAGATCGAGGAACAGGACACCGATCGGCGAATCGCTGGGGTGCAGGCGGTTGTATGCCTGGGTGAGCATGGACCGGAAGCGTGAGCGGTTGACCAGCCCGGTCAGCGCATCGCGCTGGGCCATGCGCAGGGCACGGGCCTCGCTGGCCGCCACCAGCTGCACGATATGGCGGCTGTTACGCAGAATGAACCAGGTGAGGAGCGTCAGGCCGAGCAGCATTATCACGGCCAGGGTCCAGAACAGGGACGGCAGGTCGTTGCCCGGGCTCTCGGCGGGCCAGTACATCCGGCCCAGCACCACCCCGGCATTGGAGACGATGTCGATGCTGCAATAGGTCCGGCCATCCTCTGCCGGAGCGCGAAAGGAGAGGGCGGAGATGTGATAGGTGGCGGCCAGATCGCCCAGCACCTTCTCGTCGATCCGCTTGCCGAGCAGGAAGACATGCTGGCTCTCGGCCGTGGCCGCGCCCTCGACTTCTGGCGTCACACGGGCGGCGGCCACCAGCGCGGGCACCCCGTTGAACAGCAGAACATCGGTCACGGTCGCACCGTTGGCCGCCTTGCGCGCGTTGGTGAGCAGATCCCTGACCGCCGGGGACAGGTGCAGGGTGGGCTCATCTCGCCCCAGCTGCCCGTCGATGACCGAGTGCAGCGACTCATCATCCGGGCCGACCAGAAAGACGAAGGACATCCCCGCATCTTCCAGCCATGCGCCCCAGTTGGAGGCGGCCCAGTCCGCATCGAAGCGAACAACCGTGTTCTCGTAGGCCTCGGTCCAGTAGGCCTGAATTCGGGCGTTTCTGGCGAGCTTTTCCCGGGTCAGGTCCAGACCCGTCTGGACCATCATCGTCGTGGTTTCACGCGCCTGCCGGTTCTGCGTCGTCACCGACCAGTTGAACAGCAGGGCAAAGCCGCTGATCGCGAGCGCCAGCGCCCCGACCACCGGAAACGTGAAGTGCCTGCGGAACAGAGCGGGGGTATAGGAATCGGAACGGATCAGCCGTTTGGCCGCCCGCCGGGACCTCCGCCGTGCTCCAGCTTGCTCATTGTCTTGCAACTTTTCCCCCCTGTTCGCACGAACAGCTCCCCCGGGATCACAAGAAACTACTTACCATCAACTATTCCGCGTAGATATTTAATGCGAACCTGTAAAGCTAGGCTTAATCATAAAATTCGGCAGAAAGCCGCCAGCGGCAAAAATCCTACCGTTTCGTTCTGATTCTGCGCAAACGGTCCCTGCCGCCCTACCCTTTATGCCCGGACCGCCGGCGCGACGCGTGCGCCGGAACATGGCTTTCCCAAGGCGTTCCGCCAGGAATGTCCGGTACAATGGCCCACACTTGTTGACTCGTCTGTCTGCCACCGGTATAGGCCAGCGCTCATTCGCGAACCGAAGCTATTTGTCCTTGAGGACGTGTTATGAAGCGGACTTATCAACCGAGCCGTCTGGTGCGCAAGCGCCGTCATGGTTTCCGTGCCCGTATGGCTACCCCTGGTGGCCGCAAGGTTCTGGCTAATCGCCGGGCCAAGGGTCGCAAGAAGCTGTCGGCCTAAGGGGGTTGCCCCCCCAGTAAACACAAGGGGGCAAGACCTTGAAGCTCGAAAAGCTACGCAAACGCCAGGATTTCCTGGCGGCGAACGGAGGGCGTCGCTGGTCGGCGCCCGGTTTCGTTTTGCTGGTACGCAAGCGCCCGGATGCACCGGGCCGTGCGCCGGATCAGCCGGACGAAAGCCAGACGCGCGATCAGGCCAACGGGAACCAGCCGGACGCGGGGCCACCTCGCGTCGGCTTTACCGTGACCAAGAGGGTTGGCACCTCGGTCGTACGCAATCGTTTAAAACGACGTCTGCGCGCCCTTGCTCGCGAGATTCTCGCGCCCAAAGCCATTGCGGGAACAGACTACGTGCTGATCGGCCGCAGCGGCGGCCTGACGCGCGCCTATTCCGACCTGGTGTCGGATATGGAGCGGGCCTTGCGAAAGTTGGCGCAGCATTGACATGAGCGGCGGGCACAAGGATAGCCAGCCTATGGTCACGCGCGTACTCGGCATGATGGTGAAGCTGTGGCAATGGTCGTTCTCGGCCGTTATGCCGCCGTCCTGCCGCTATTCTCCTTCCTGCTCCGACTATGCACTGGAAGCCCTGCGGCTGCATGGGCCGTGGCGCGGCTCGTTGCTGGCCGCTAAACGCATAGCGCGCTGCCACCCGTGGGGTGGTCATGGCTTCGATCCGGTGCCTCCGCGCGAAGACGTACATCATCCACCCGTACAAAGGTAATGACGTGGGCGATCAAAAGAATCTGATCCTGGCAATGCTTCTGTCGGTCCTGCTCCTCGTGGGCTGGGACTATTTCTTCGTGAAGCCCCAGGTCGAAGAGCAGCAGCGTGCCGCTGCCGTTGTTGAACAGGAAGGCGTGATCCCCACGTCGCCGCAGGCTACCGGCCCCGATTCGCCGTCGCCGACCGTGCTCCCGCGCGAGACCGTCATCAGCGGCGCGCCGCGCGTCGCCATCGACACGCCGAACCTGAAGGGTTCCATCTCGCTGAAGGGCGCGCGGATCGATGATCTGCTGCTGACCCAGTATCACGAGACGGTCGACAAGACCTCGCCCAACATTACCCTGTTCTCGCCCACCGGCGCGGCGCACCCCTATTATGCCGAGTTCGGCTGGACCGCCGCCGGCGGCCTCGCCCTGCCGGGCCGCGACACGGTCTGGACCGCAGACGCCGAGACGCTGGCCCCGGGCAAGCCGGTCACCCTGTCGTGGGACAACGGCCAGGGCCAGACCTTCCGCCTGCGCTTCGAGGTGGACGAGGATTTCATGTTCTCCGTCACCCAGAGCGTTCAGAACGCCGCGGGCGGCCCGGTCGCCGTCAACGGCTACGGCCGCATCGCCCGCACCAACCTGCCCGAGGGCCAGAGCTACTTCGTGCTGCACGAAGGCCCGCTCGGCGTGTTCAACGGAACGCTTGAGGAAGCCGACTACGAGGATCTGGTCGAGGACGGCCCGCAGCAGTTCCAGACCACCGGCGGCTGGCTCGGCATCACCGACAAGTACTGGCTCGCCGCCATGGTGCCGGACCAGAAGACGCCGTTCACCGGCGCGTTCCGCAGCTTCGGCCCGAATGCCTTCCAGGCCGACTTCCTGACCGGCGCGCTGAACGTTGCCGCCGGCGGCACCGAATCGCAGACCATCCGCCTGTTCGCAGGCGCGAAGGAAGTCGCCCTCATCGACAAGTACGAAGAGCAGTACGGCATTCCGCTGTTCGACCGCGCCATCGACTGGGGCTGGTTTTACTTCCTCACCCGTCCGATCTTCACCGTGCTGGACTGGATGTACAAGCTGTTCGGCAACTTCGGCCTCGCCATCATCGGCCTGACCGTCGTCGTGAAGGCGATCATGTTCCCGCTGGCCAACAAGTCCTACGCCAGCATGAACCGCCTGCGCGAACTCCAGCCGAAGATGAAGGACCTGCAGGAGCGCTTCAAGGACGACAAGCAGGCCCAGCAGAAGGCCATCATGGAGATGTACCAGAAGGAGAAGGTGAACCCGCTGGGCGGCTGCCTTCCGATCCTGCTGCAGATCCCGGTGTTCTTCGCGCTCTACAAGGTGCTGTTCGTCACCATCGAAATGCGCCACCAGCCTTTCGTGCTGTGGATCAAGGACCTCTCCGCGCCTGATCCTCTCACCCCGGTGAACCTGTTCGGCCTGCTGCCGTTCACGCCGCCGCCGATGATCGCCATCGGCATCCTGCCGATCATCATGGGCGTGACCATGTATCTGCAGCAGAAGCTGAACCCGCAGCCGGTGGATCCGGTGCAGCAGAAGGTCTTCGGCCTCATGCCGATCATCTTCACCTTCATCCTTGCCCCGTTCGCCGCCGGTCTGGTGCTGTACTGGACCGTCAACAACCTGCTCTCCATCCTCCAGCAGTGGGCTCTGATGAAGCGTCACGACAAGGAGCGGGCAGCCGCGCAGGCCGCCAAGGCCCAGGCCAAGGCCCAGGCCAAGGCCGAGAAGCGCAAGGGCAACCGGGCCTGAGTTCTCTGGGGAGCCTGAGCACTCAGGCTCCCCGAAGTTTTCCGGCTTCACCCTTTCCAGCCCCGGCCAAGCAATCAATTAGGAAATGACATGACCGAGATCACCGCAAACGAGCCGCTGAGCGCGCAGAACGACCCCGAGATGATCGAGGCCGGGCGGCGGCTGTTTGCCGGTCCGGTCACCTTCCTGCTCTCCGCGCCGCGGGTGGAATTCCTGCCGGAGGCCATCTGCCCGGAGATCGCCTTCGCCGGGCGCTCGAACGTGGGCAAGTCCAGCCTCATCAACGCCATCACCAACCGCAACGGCCTGGCGCGTACCTCCACCACGCCGGGGCGCACGCAAGAGCTGAACTTCTTCGACGTGGGCGATCCCGCAGGCCCGGCGCTGCGCCTCGTCGACATGCCCGGCTACGGCTATGCCGAAGCGCCCAAGCCCGTGGTCGAGGCGTGGCAGCGCCAGATCCGCACCTATCTTCGCGGCCGCCCCGTCCTGAAGCGCGTGTTTGTGCTGATCGATTCGCGCCACGGCGTGAAGGACGCCGACCTGCCGATCATGAAGCTGCTCGACGAATCGGCCGTCTCCTACCAGCTCATCCTCACCAAGCTGGACAAGCTGAACAAGCATGAGGCCGAGAAGGCCATTGCCGCCGTCGAGGCCGTCGCGCGCAAGCACACCGCCTGCCACCCCGAACTGCTGGCCACCAGCTCGGCCAAGGGCTGGGGCATCGACGGCATCCGCGCCGTCATCGCCAGCCTCGCCTTCTCCTCGTTCTGAGTCTTTCGTGTGCGAGGGGGCCCTTCACCCCCTCACAGCGCGCGACAAACTTTCCCGAACTGTGCCTCTGACCGCCTTCCTGTCGCGCGCTTGCAACGGCGGCGGACAGCAAAATACGTTGGCGTGACGGAACTGCTGGCGCACTGAGTGTTTCCCCGCTATGGCGCACCCGAAGGCTGCACGGCGAATCGCCTGCGGACCGGAGATGTTTTGGCGACGCGCCGCATGTGCCGCGTACCGGGAGATCAGCGTTGACGGACAACACCAACAATCACAACCCCGATCCCGTTGACCTTGGGAAGGTGGAAACCCTCATCGAGGCCCTGCCTTACCTGCGCAAGTATGCGGGCAAGACCTTCGTCGTGAAGTACGGCGGCCACGCCATGGGCGAATCCCATCTGGCGGAGGCGTTCGCGCAGGACATCGTCCTGCTGAAGAAAGTCGGCATCCACCCGGTGGTGGTGCACGGCGGCGGCCCGCAGATCGGCAAGATGCTCGAGCGCCTCGACATCCGCTCCAACTTCATCGACGGCCTGCGCGTCACCGACGCCGAGACCGCCGCCATCGCCGAGATGGTTCTGGCCGGTTCCATCAACAAGGAAGTGGTCCACCACATCAACCGGGCGGGCGGCACCGCCGTCGGCCTGTCCGGCAAGGATGCCCACCTCATCACCGCCCGCAAGGTCACCCGCACGAAGCGCGACCCCGACTCGAACATCGAGAAGGTGATCGACCTGGGCTACGTCGGCGAACCCGACATCGTTGACGTGACCGTCCTGGACATGTTCCGCCAGTCCAACGTCATCCCGGTCATCGCCCCCATCGGCGTCGATGCGGATGGCAACACCTACAACATCAATGCGGACACCATGGCCGGTGCCATCGCCGGAGCGCTGAAGGCCTCGCGCCTGTTCCTGCTGACCGACGTGCCGGGCGTGCTCGACAAGGAGAAGAACCTCCTGACCGACCTGACGCCCGCCAAGATCGACGGCCTGATTTCGGACGGCACCATTCAGGGCGGCATGATCCCGAAGATCGAGACCTGCATCGATGCCTTGAAGAAGGGCGTGGACGCCGCCGTCATCCTCAACGGCCGCGTACCGCACTCCATGCTGCTGGAGATCTTCACGCGCCGCGGCGCAGGCACCCTCGTCCGCCGCAGCTGATTTTTTCCTTTTGCAGGGGACTCGTCCCCTGCGCCCCATTCTACAGAAGGGCCGTGTCCTTTGACCAAGGGCGCGGCCCTGTTCCATTCCACTTCAGACGAGAGGCTTCTGAAACGCG
>NZ_DATBUP010000069.1:0-3238 GCF_036515995.1 Pedomonas sp.
CCCTGGAGGCGGGTGATGTGCAGCACGTTGGTGGAGCCGGGGGTGCCGAAGGGGTAGCCGGCCATCAGGATGATCTGATCGCCGCCCACGGTCAGCTGGGAGCGCAGCGCCATGCGCTTGGACTTGCCGACCATTTCCTCGAAGCTGGTCACGTCGCGCGTGCGGATGGCGAACAGGCCCCAGACGAGGCCGAGGCGGCGGGCCGTCTCCAGGCTGGGGGTCAGCACCAGGATGGGCACCGTCGGCCGCTCGCGCGCGGCGCGCAGCGCGGTCGAGCCCGAGGTGGTGAAGCAGCAGATGGCCTTGGCGCCGAGCGACAGGGCGGCCATCTCGGCAGCAGCGGAGATGGCGTCTGCGGTGGTGGCCTCCGGGCGGGTCTCGCTGAAGTGGATGCGGGCCTGATAGGTCGTGTCGCGCTCCACCTGCGCGGCGATCTCGTCCATCATGCTGACGGCCTCGACCGGGTAGGAGCCGGCGGCGGATTCGGCGGAGAGCATGACGGCGTCAGCGCCGTCGTAGATGGCGTTGGCCACGTCCGACACCTCGGCCCGGGTGGGCGTGGGCGACTGGATCATGGATTCCAGCATCTGCGTGGCGACCACCACCATCTTGCCCTTGGCGCGGGCGCTGGCGACGATCTGCTTCTGCAGGCTCGGCACCTCGGCGATGGGGGCCTCGACGCCCAGATCGCCGCGGGCGACCATGACGGCATCCGACAGCTCGAGGATCTCATCGAGGCGCTGGACGGCGGCCGGCTTCTCGATCTTGGCGAGAACGCCCGCGCGACCGGCGATGAGCTTGCGGGCCTCGGCCACGTCTTCCGGGCGCTGGACGAAGGACAAGGCGATCCAGTCCACGCCCATTTCCAGTGCGAAGGCGAGGTCGCTGCGGTCCTTGTCGGTAAGGGCGGCGAGCGGGATGACCGCATCCGGCACGTTGACGCCCTTGTTGTTGGACAGGCGGCCGCCGACCATGACCTTGGTCACGATGCGGTCCGGCGTGACGTCCTGCGTCTCCAGCCGGATCTTGCCGTCATCCAGCAGCAGGCGCTGGCCGGGCTGAAGGGCGGCGAACAGCTCGCGGTGGGGCAGGTGAACGCGGGTGGCGTCTCCCGGCGTCGGGTCCAGGTCGAGCACAAAGGTCTGGCCGTTGTGCAGCTCGACCGGGCCTTCGGCAAAGCTGCCGACGCGCAGCTTGGGGCCCTGAAGGTCCACCAGAATGGTGGTGGGCCGCCCGATGACCGCCTCGAGGTCGCGGATGCGGTTGATCACCTCCGCGTGGCCTTCCTGCGTGCCGTGGGACATGTTGATGCGGAATACGTCGGCTCCGGCCTCGTAGAGCGCCCGAATCATCTCGGGCGAGCGGCTGGAGGGACCAAGCGTGGCGAGAATGCGGACCTTGCGGCGGCGTGGCTTGAACATTGTTTTGACGCGCGTATCTCGATGGGATGAAAGAGAAGATCGTTTACCGAAGCAACATTACAGAGATGAGTAACAAAGGGAATCCCTAATGGATCAGGCGACTCGCACCGAACTGGAAGCCGCAGCGTTCCGTCGGCTCGTCACTCACCTTCAGCAACGCACGGATGTGCAAAACGTCGACCTGATGGGGTGGGGCGGATTCTGCCGCAACTGCCTGTCCGACTGGCTGGCCGAGGAAGCGCAGGCCCGGGGCGTGGCGCTGGACAAGACCGCAGCCCGTGAATGGGTTTACGGCATGCCCTACGACGATTTCAAAGCCCGCCATCAGGCCCCGGCGACGCAGGAGCAGCTGGACCGGATGAACGCCAGCGTGGAGCAGAACAAGCGGGTGCGCGGCGAAATCTGACCGCAAGCCCCCTTGTCGCGCGCGAGCTTGGCCGCTACCCATGCGGATCAAACCGGGTACGACCAGAAATCTGGCAGGCAAGGATAAGGCAGGATGAGTGGGATTATTGCAGCCGATCTGCTGCGTCAGCTGATCGAGCGCGTCGAGCGTTTGGAAGAAGAGAAGAAGGGCATCATGGAGGACATCAAGGAGGTGTTCGCCGAAGCCAAGGCCCAGGGGTTCGACGTGAAGACCATGAAGCAGGTGATCAAGCTGCGGAACATGGAAAAGCACAAGCGCGACGAAGCCGAAGCGCTGCTGGAGACCTACCTGGCCGCGCTTGGCATGGCCGAGTAAGGCGAACTCTCCAGATCGCACCGACAAGCGGCAGGCCCGAACCGGGCGCTGCCGCTTTTCTTTTAGGCGGAAGGTGGATTCCGACAAAGATTGCAAAAAACCTATTTACTATCGTCACGATACAATGGTAGGTTTGGCCTACGGTGGGATGCTGTGCCCGGGCCGGGCCGTCGCTTTTCTTTGGGCCGGCACGTGTTACGCTTCGGCGACATGCATTGGATGAGAAGGAGGCGAGCCATGCTGGTGACGACGACTGCGGTTCTGGAAGGCAAGCCGATCCGCGACTATCTGGGCGTGGTGACCGGCGAGGTCATCGTCGGGGCCAACATCTTCAAGGACCTGTTCGCCTCCGTGCGGGATGTGGTCGGCGGCCGCTCCGGCTCCTACGAGGGTACGCTGCGCAACGCCCGCTCGACGGCCCTGGCCGAGATGGTGCAGGAGGCCCGTCAGCTGGGCGCGGATGCAGTGATCGGCGTCGATCTCGACTACGAGACCGTGGGGCAGAACGGCTCCATGCTGATGGTGACGGCCACCGGGACGGCGGTGAAGCTCGCCTGACCGAATTGCTTCCTGTCCGGCTCTGGTGTAGGAGCCGAAGCGATAGTCCTCAACACAGATGAGATCGGAACCTGAGGCGACCCCGCCTTGGGCCGAGGCCGGAGTCTATGGCAGGTCATTCCAAATTCAAAAACATCATGCACCGGAAGGGCGCGCAGGATGCCAAGCGCGCGCGCGTCTTCTCCAAGCTGTCTCGCGAAATCACCGTTGCCGCGAAGATGGGCGCTCCGGACCCGGATCATAACCCGCGTCTGCGCGCCGCCATCAGCGCCGCCAAGGCATCTCAGATGCCGCGCGACAACATCGAGCGCGCCCTGAAGAAGGCCGCCGGCGGCGACGTGGAGAACTACGAGGAAATCCGCTACGAGGGCTTCGGCCCGGGCGGCACGGCGCTGATCGTGGAAGCGCTGACGGACAACCGCAACCGCACCGCCGGCGAGGTTCGCTCCTACTTCTCCAAGTTCGGCGGCAACATGGGCGCCAACGGTTCGGTGAGCCACGGCTTCGACCGCCTCGG
>NZ_DATBUP010000070.1:0-15778 GCF_036515995.1 Pedomonas sp.
CGTGGGCCAGTACAACATCCGCGTCAACTGCACCCGCATGGGCTGGCTGTGGGGCGAGCCGGTCCGCCAGGCGGTCAAGCGCATGGTGGCGGCAACGGGCGGCAGCGAGGAGGCGTTCGTCCAGGGCGTGGCGTCCAGGATCCCGCTGGGCGTGATCCCGCCCGAGGAAGAGTGCGCCCGCTCGGTGCTGATGTTCGTCTCGGACTACACCAAGATGGTCACCGGCGCCGTGCTCGACGTGAACGGCGGCGAGTGGATGGCGCCCTGACGCCAGCGACAGTTGAACCTTACAAAGGACAGATCTTATGGACGTAAAAGATATGCCTGTGGCTTCACTGTCTGCAGTGAAGAACAAGGATCGCGAAGGTTGGCTGGCGCTGTTTGCCGAGGATGCCGTCGTCGAGGACCCGGTTGGTCCGTGCGACTGGGATCCCGAAGGCAAGGGCCAGCGCGGCAAGGGTGCCATCGCCGCATTCTATGACATGTTCTCGACCTTCCAGGAGTCTCTGGATTACGAGATCCACCACATGGAAGTCCGTGGCAGCGAGGCGGCAGTGTTCCTGACCCTGCACAATACGATGAAGGACGGAACCAAGGCCTCAACGAAGGCGATCAACATCTACAAGGGGTCGCCGGACGGCAAGATCCAGTCGCTGCGCTCCTTCTGGAACGCCTGACGTATCAGAGCATGGACGCTTCTCATGTCAGGATGGCCCGGCATGGGAGGCGTTCAGTGCTGGAAGGCGGGGGACGCCTGGGACGCCAATGAGCCAGGCGCCGGATCTAAGGATGAGGCAGGAAGAATGCCAACCGAGAAGAACACCAGGGCTGAATTGCCTGAAATGGCAACGGCCATGCTTGCCTCAGGACCGGAAGGTCCGGCCCCGGAGCACATGCGCGCTTCAATCCTGCAGTATGCGCAGTATCAGGGGGCCGGCGATGTTGCGGGCATTCTGTCCCTGTTTGCGCCTGATGCGGCCATTCGTGATCCGGCCAACGGCCCGGAGCATCGCGGTCATGAAGCGCTTGAGGCCTTCTTTCGTGCCGGGCACGCTGCGGCCGGGGGTGCGATCGAGATGATTCCAGACGGCGAGATCAGAATTGCGGGGAATCACGCCGCCGCCAATTTCATCGTGCGCACAGCGCGCAGCCGGCCGATCTACCGGGTGGCAACGACGGATGTGATGACGTTCGGCGAAGACGGGCTGATCACATCGATGATAGCCTACTGGGGACCGGAGAACTTCCAGCAGGAAAGCTGACCGCAATACCCGCTAAAGCGGGTCTTCCGGTAGAGGCCGACTTTCAGGGGACAAAGAATGCGCTACAAAGGCAAGACGGTCATCGTGACCGGGGCGGCGTCGGGGATCGGGCGGGCAACGGCTGTCCGCTTGGCGCACGAGGGTGCCCGGGTGGTTTGCGCCGACATCAATGAGGATGGGGCGCGTCAGACGGCTCAAAGCCTGGCGGGCGAGACACATCTCGCCCTGGGCTTTGACGGCGGCGACGCGGCGTCCTGCCGCCAGATGATCGAGGCGGCCTCTGCGCAGGCCGAGACACTGGACATGCTGTGCAATATTGCCGGTGTGATGGACTGGGGTCCGCTTCATCGCTTCAGCCCCGAGCAGTTTGATCGCGTCGTGCGGATCAATCTGAGCAGCATCTATTACCTTTGCCAGGCCGTGATGCCCCATCTTCTCAAGACGAAGGGCAATATCGTCAATATCAGCTCGGCAGCCGGCCTGGTCGGGATCGCCTACAACAGCGCTTACTGCGCAAGCAAGGCAGGGGTCCTTGCCGTGACCAAGTCCCTTGCGATCGAGTTTGCTGCAAGCGGGGTCCGTGTGAATGCGATCTGCCCGACCGGGGTTAAAACCCCGATGACAGGGACGCTTGACTGGCCGGATGACATGGATCCGGCGCTGCTCATGCGCAACGCCTCGAAGATGGGCGAAATGATCGATCCCGAAGACGTGGCCGGCGCAATTGCGTTCCTCGGGTCCGACGATGCCCGGTATGTCAGCGGTGTCTCCTTCCCTGTGGATGGAGCGCAGACGGCGGGTTAGGCAGGGACATCCAACGGCGGGGGTCCCCCCCGCTGGGACAGGCCGGTGGAAGAAAGATCCCTTTCCACTCTAGTCAGAATGGGGGTGTTCAGGCGGCACGTTTCTTCTAGGATCAGGGCTGCTCAGACAGTCGGCAATGGTCAGGGGAGGACTTTATGCCAGAACTGAAGGGTGTGGACGGGCTTTCTGAACCGCTGCTCAGACTCTACTCCAGTCTGGCCGGTGAGAATCCCTGGGTTGAATTCCTGACGGTGCTCCGCCGCCAGCTGCACGCCAGCTTTGCCACGATCATCCTGACGCCGCCGACCGCACGGACGCCGGCGATCGTGGTGACGCCGGGCGTGCCCGATTTCGAGATCGGAGCTGCGGTCAAGCATTTCAGCAAGGACCCGTTCGTCGGGCTGCCGGAGGGGCGGGTTCTGACTGCCAACGAGTTCGTCGGCAGGGAGGCGTACCGCCAGAGCTGCTTTTACCAGCAGTATGTCGCAAGCTACGGGATCGAGGATATCATGGGCCTCGACCTCCTGGCGAAAAGCGGTTTCCAGATGCGCATGCGCATCTGTTGCGGTGCCGGGCGCAGCGGCTTCACCGAAGAGGACAAGCAGTGGCTGGGCTACTTTGTGCCTCATCTTCGCGCAGCGCTTGACCTTTATGAGCGCTTCGAAATCGAGAAGGGCGAGGAAAACATCTATGATACGGCGGTTGAGCAACTATCGGTCGGGTCGATCCTGCTGGATGGTTCAGGCGCGGTCATCCGGTGCAACCTCATCGCCCGCAATCTTTTGGAGCAGCGTGACGGCATCAGACTGGTGAACAACCGACTGGCCTTCAGCGACACTGCAAACGAGCGCAGTTTCCGGGACTTCCTGCGCGCCTCAGGGCCTGCACTGACCTCGCGCATCAGTTTCATGCAGGCGGAACGTCATTCCGGAAAGCCATCGCTCGGTATCATCGCACGCCGTCTGACAATGCCGCCATCTCTGAAGCTGGGGTTCTGCCCGGCTATTGCGGTCTTTATCACTGATCCGCAGCAGCAGGCCGGGGTCACCGGCGCTGCCGTTGCCAATGTGCTGCGCCTCACGCCGATGGAGGCGGAGATTGCCGCGAGCCTGGCCAATGGGCTGTCCCTGCTGCAGATCTCGGAGGTCTTCGGCATCACGCAAAATACAGTACGGGCCCATCTGCGGTCGGTCTTCAGCAAGGTTGGCGTCAGTCGCCAGTCCCAGCTCGTCCAGCGCGTGCGCACCAGCGTCTCAGGCCTCATCGTCCAGATGTCGTCCGGTTCCGGTGCGCCTCGAAGGCGCAGTCGTCAAGGCGCGCCGCTGCTGCACAGCGCCGGAGCCGGCCAGGACCGCCCCCAGGTGAAGCAAACACGGAGACTATCCCATGTCCCTTGAAGAGATCGAACAGATCAAGCAGCTCAAGCACCGTTATTGCCGCTTTCTCGACACGGCCAATGCGGCGGGCCTTGAGACTGTTCTGACCGAAGACATCGAGATCGACTATCTGGGCGGCACCTATCATTTCAAGGCTCAGGGCCGGGACGAGGTCATTGCCATTTTAAAGGCGGCCTTCCATGAGGATTTCGTCGGCTCTCACACGGTCAACCAGCCGGAGATTACCATCCTCTCGGCAGACAGCGCAGAGGGACGCTGGACGCTGACCGACTATGCTGTTGATCTGCGCACAGGCTACGAGACCAGCGGCGCCTGCCTCTACCGTGACCGATATGCCAAGGTTGACGGCGAATGGCGGATTGCGCGATCCTCATACCGCCGGCTTTACGAGCGCGTCACCAAGCTTGATGTCCTGCCGAACTTCACGGCGCGGTATCTGGCAGAGCGGGCGACCAATCCTGAAATCTGAGGCGGTGCCGGAACCGAGGCCGCTGGCGACAGCGCCGCAGTCATCAACAGGCTGGGCTCGAGGTGTCGACCAGAGTGCCCTGGCCTGGCCCTGCCAGCCGCCTGTCTCTCACGCCGTAACAGCCTGATCACGGCTGTGCGTCATCGGCGGCCTTTTCGGCAGACCGGCTGAGCTGCGTTGTCCAGGCCTGCAGGATGCTCTGCGTGGATCCCGGTGCCGGCGGACAATGACGACATGCTACACGATCTGGCAGGCTTCGTCGAAAGTCAGGCGAGGCAGGCGATCGAACGGCGTGTCGATGCCATGACCCAGTGCGCATAAAAAGTTCGAGCGGATGGCAGTTCCTGCAAAGAAATCCGCATCCAGAGCCTCCTGGTCAAAGCCTGACATTGGTCCACAATCCAGACCCACCGCTCTGGCCGCCAGTATGAGGTACGCTCCTTGAAGCGTCGCGTTGCGGAAGGCCGTCTCCTTCTTCACCTGCGGATCGCTGAACCAGTGGCGGGCTCCGGGATTGTGGGGGAAGAGGATCGGCATCTTTTCCGCGAACTCCAGGTCCTGGGCGATAATAACGATCGCCGCCGCATCCAGGCTTTTGGCAGCATTGGTCGCGGACATATGCCGTGCGACGCGCGCCTTTGCGCTGTCGCTTGTGCAGAAGATGAAACGAGCCGGCGATACATTCGCAGAGGTCGGACCCATTTTCAAAAGATCGTAGATCTGATGCCATACGCTGTCAGGCAGGCTCTCCCTGCGCCAGGCATTGCGCGATCGGGCGGACAGGAACAGGCGCTCAAGTGCGGTGTCATCAAGTTGTTCCGACATAAAGGAATTGTCTCCTGTTGCACAGGTCCTGCCAACGGACAGGTCCGGATTGAGGTTTGGAAATCTGCGAGCGCCGGGCAAAAAGAGACCGGGCGAGCGCCGCCTCGCCCGGTCGAGAGGGAGCGCGCACCTAAAAGCTGAAGGACGCGTCGACGCCGACCGTGCGGGGCCTGTTGTAGCTTGCAGCGACAAAACCGCTGATGTCTGCTGCGAACTGGACCACCCGCTTGTCGAAGATGTTCTGCCCCCAGAGCGATAACTTGAGGGTGCTGTGGCTAACAGGCAGGTCGACCAGCGAGACTCTGCCATTCACGATCCAGTGGGCCTGGGACGTGGCAGCCCGTGAGAGCGCCGGGTCGGCAAAGGGGATCAGCACAAATCGCGTGTCGCTCCGGTAAGCTGCGTCCAGCAGGACGGTCAGGTAGGAGCCGTTGGCCATGGGCTGCGTCTCATAAAGGACGTTGGCCGAAAAAGTCACATTCGGGGTCTGGGTGCGCACTGCGATATCGGCGATGTCCTCCAGCTGCCCTGTCGCTGCAGAGGAAACATATTCCTTGAAATCGAAATCCAGGACGCCAAGGTTTGCACCGACCTGCAAGCCCTCGACCAGTGCCGCGGTCAGCTCAGCCTCGACACCCTTGATGCGGGCCTTTCCTGCATTCTCATAGTTCATGACGGTCGTGAAAACCGCCACTTGCAGATCGTCATAGCTGGCACTGAATGCTGCCAGGTTGAACCGCAACCTGTTGTCCCAGAGCTGGCTTTTGAGGCCCGCTTCGTAGGATGTGAGCTTCTCTGCGTCGAAGGGCTTGCCGTTGTAGATGCCGCCTGACAGGTATCCGGTACCCGCCTTGGCATAGAGCATTACATCAGGCGTTGCCTGGTACTCGCCGACAAGCTGCCAGGTCAGGCGGTCAAACGATGCCTTCGCATCCAACGGCGGCGATGTCAGGTAGTTGATTTCCTGGCGCTTGTCCCAGGTCTGGCGGGCGCCGGCGGTGACGGTGAACTGATCCGCCAGTTCCAGGCTGCCCTGGGCGTAAAGGGCGTATGCGCGATTATTGATCTTTGCATCGATATACTGATCAGCAGCTGTAATGGGAACGGGCTCGCCCTGCCGTGGGAAGACCTTAAAGAACTGCACCGAATTAAAGTCCCGGCTGTGCTCTTCGA
The DNA here is from genome assembly GCF_036515995.1 of Pedomonas sp. Classification (NCBI taxonomy): domain Bacteria; kingdom Pseudomonadati; phylum Pseudomonadota; class Alphaproteobacteria; order Sphingomonadales; family Pedomonadaceae; genus Pedomonas; species Pedomonas sp. Next base: position 5,931 of record NZ_DATBUP010000070.1, read on the forward strand.
AGAAGAATCCGCCAACGACCCAGTTGAACCGCTCGAAGGTGCCCAGGACCTGCAGTTCGTCCGAATACTGGTGCTGCTTGCGATGCGAGATGGCATTCAGGACGGTGAAATCTCCCCCCGTCCCGCCGAACGGGTCGATCAGATGGTTGCCGTCAAAACTGTTTCCGTTGCTCAGGATCTCCAGTCGCCTGTATCCGGCGATGTTCTTCAGGGTGACGCCGTCGCTGGCTTCATAGGCGAGGGTCAGACTATGGCCCTCGGCTTGGAGCTTGTCGGTTGCGCGCTGAGGCTCGTACAGGGCATCCAGCGGCCGTGATGTCACGACGTTGGTGCCGCCCAGGCTTGGCTGCAGCGAGAAGATCGTCTCGACAAGACCGCCGAACGGGTTGCTGCCGGGCACGTCTTCGGTGCCGCGAAACCCGATCGCCTGCATGCCAAGCTGCGAGCCCCAGAAATCCGTGAAGTCGAACTTGTAATCGGCAGTAAATCTGCCGCCATCATCATAGCTGACAGCAGCAAAGATTGAATCCACATTCTCTGCGCCCAGGGTCCTTGCGGCGCGGGCGGTGCCGACCCGCCCGCCGGTTCCCGGGCCATAGATCCGCTCCGTCCCGGCCGCCAGGTTCTTGACATAGCCGTCGACTTCCCGATGGGAGTAGGTCAGCGACGCCCGAAATCCGCCGACCTCCGGCAGATCAAGACGCGTCCGGGAGCGGAACTCGTCATAGCTGCCGTAGGTCAGATCCTGGCGAATGCCGAATTCGCCGCTGGGCTTGCGGGTGATCACATTGACAGCGCCACCGGTGGTGTTCCGCCCAAAGAGCGTGCCTTGAGGGCCGCGCAACACTTCGACACGTTCAATCTCAGCAACGTCAAACAGGCTGCCCGAGGATCGTCCAAGATAAACGCCGTCGATGTAGATGCTCACGCCATTGTCGATCTGGGAGACGGTCTCGCCGGCCAGAACGCCGCGCAGCGAGAACGCCGGAAGGGCTGCATTGCTTGGCTGGCGCATCACCTGAAAATTGGGAACGATATTCCCCAGGCCCGCCACGCTTGTGATCCTCTGGTTCTCCAGCGCTTCGCTGCCGAACGCCGATACGGCAACGGGCACGCGCTGAAGATTCTGCTCGCGTTTCTGAGCGGTGACGACGATGTCTTCCAGTCCCGCAGAGGCTGGCTCGCTCGTCTGGCTGATTGCCGGACTGGCAGCGAGGCCGAGCACAAGCAGGGAGGTTCCACCTGTGATTATCCGGCGGCGACCGTGTCGCTCTGCATTTGGCATCTTGTGAACTCCCCTCGACTTTCTGATCGTTTGTTTATTGTATTTGCGTGCCTGAGCTTTGGTCCGGAGCATCAGCCACTGGCCGCCTGACTGAATGCCTGGCGCGGCAGACGCACCCCGCGCTGCTCTAGCAGCGGGAGGACCCTCTCAGCGAAGAAGGGCAGTTCATGCAGGTAGTCGTGAAAGCCGAGGAACAGGGCGTCAACACCTGCTTGGCGAAACCCGGCAATCTTCTCGGCAACCTGCTCGGGAGTGCCGATGAGGGCCGCGCTGCCGGCTGACATTGCTATATCGCGCAGCATGGCGTCTCGTTGGTCATCTGGCGTCTTGCTGATGTCGCTCCCCGAGGAAAGTGCCAGGTTGCGGGCAGCCACAAGGTCTGCATTGTCACGCAGATGCTTGTAGTAGTCCCTGGCTTCCGCCTCCGTCTCGCGGCAAATGATGAGACAGAGCGAGACCACGCCGACACCGGCGTTGCCCGACGCCTCGGCGGTGCTCCGAAGCCGATCTCCATGTTCGCGCAGGCGATCCGCGTCATCGGAACGCGCAAAGGTCAGATCCGCATGTGTTGCGGCAAAGGCAATGCCTTCCGGCGATGTTGCTGCGCTCACGATCGGCGGGGCGGCTTGAATCGGCTTGGGGCCGCTGACCAGATTCTGGAGGTTGAAGAATTTGCCGTGGTGGTCGAACGGCTCCGCCTCCTGCCATAGCCGCTGGACGATCTGGAGCCACTCGGTTGCATAGGAGTAGCGCTCGCTGAGCGGGTGTGGCGCAAGCCCGAACATGCTCATTTCCTGCTTGTACCAGCCCATGACCATGTTGATGCCGCTGCGGCCGCGGGAGACGTGATCGATCGTGGCGATCGCCTTTGCAGCAAACACGGGGTGAACCATGGGAAGATGGAGCGTGACGATAGTCATGAGATGCTTGGTCACAGCCGCGATCGCCGACATGTAGGTCAGCGTCTCGTACGTCTCTCCTGCAAAGTTGCTGGCGCCGTTGAAGCCGCGCCAGCGAGAGACCGGCATGAAGAGTTCCAGGCCGATGTCATCGGCAAGACGTGCCAGTGCCAGACTGTGCTCCCAAGTCAGCTCGTACGAGCTGGGCACGGTTGTGATGCCGCCGGACCCAGAGCCGTTGACGGCAAAGATCCCAAGCATGAGGGGTTGAAGGCGGTGGCGTGCGAACACGGAATCGGCTCTTGAGACACGCGGGCTTTTCGTCAGGGACATCTCGAAACCTCGGCTTATGCAGAGAGCGGACTGATCAAAAGAGCAGGGACTGCCCTTCAAAGGGTCACAAAGCGCAGGTCGGCGCCGTTGACGTCTTCGAGGACGGCTTCGCCTTCGGGCAGGTGAATGCCGCGATCTGCCAGCGTTGCCCGCATTTTTGGGATGTCCGTGACGTGGCAGTCGAGGCGGAAGACGCCCTCGCCGCGCACGGACAGTATGTTGGCAAGGCGAGAGGCAAGCCGGCTCGAGGCGTTGCCGCCGTTGACCGCATAAAGGCCGACTGTGCGCACGCCCCGTCCATTTCCCGGAGCCTGGAAATGGACGCACTTCACGCCCGGCTCGCCGAGCTCGTCGGTGGTGTCGATCGGGGGTGCGCCGAAGACTGCGCTGTAGGTCGCGGTGGCGGCCTCCAGATCCGAGACGACCAGATCGATGCCCGATATGCCCAGAAACACCCCCCCTTGCGTCTCGTCGCCGAAGTCGGACGAGCCGTCCTTGGTGAACATCATCTCGCGTGCTTTCTTGTCACCGCCCGGGACGTGGCGTGCGATAAAGATCTCCAGGCCATGCAGGGTGCCAAGAGTGTTGCTCTCTCCGACAGCGTAGCGTTTGGGCTCGTCGTGAACGAACTTGAGGCCGCGCGCCGAGATTTCCGCCATGGTTTTATCCATGTCATCGCACATCACGCCGATCAGAAAGATCTTGTCGTGGTCGGTGCGAACGGAATCGCCCCCTTCCTGAAAAAAGCCCAGGGCGTGGGACATCTCGCCGTTGCCGGGGATCTGGTAGTAGGTGGCGACAATGGACTGGCCCGGTGTCATGTCCGGGTGGATCCAGAGCGGCTCTGTTCCGAAGATGCGATCCAGACGGTCCTTGGCGCCGTCCAGATCCTTGAGGATATAATCGATCACGTAAATATTCGTCAGCACCCACCGGCTCCTTCGTGAGAAAAATCGCTCCAGTGAGGCAAGCATGTTCGCGTGCGCGGCTTGCGGGCAAGAACCTCCCCCCGGATCGTTCGGCGCAAAAATCGCGCGCATCATACTGCTGACCGGCGGGTATCAAATTCCGATACCGGCCGGTGCACAGGTCGACGTCGCTACCGTTGGGGGGGAAGGGCTGATCGACTTGACTCCGGTCAGGCTGCCCTCATTTTTGATATATGCCCGTCTGGCCAGGAGCGACATGCCGGCATGCCGGGGCTATCCTTCAAAATTGCGCGGCTCGAGGAAAGAGAAAGATGCACAGGGAGGCAAAGGTTTCAACCGATGCGGCAGCTGAGGGCGCGGACGAGGATATCACCGGCCCGGCAGGACAGAAGCTCGGGGCAAGCAGTCATCGCCAAAGCAGGCTCCTCAAGGAAGTTCTGAAACAGCAGATCCGGATCCGGGGTCTGCGTTATCAGGATATTGCAGACCAGCTGGGCGTCAGCGTTGTTACCATCAAGCGCTACCTGAATTCTGACCGCTTGCCCGTCGAGGTCATGGAGGACATCAGCGCCTGCCTCGGATTGAGCCTGATCGACCTCTCGGAAATCGCCAAGGAAGGGGACGGACGGAATTTCCTGGACCTCGAGCTGCGCCAGGAGAGCGCACTGGCGAGCGACAGTGCGCTGGCACTGATGCGCTTGATGCTCTACAGCGGCATGACGGTCCCCGAGATCATGAGCGAATACGCTGTTGACGAGGCGACAGTTATATCGCTGTTGACGCGCCTTGATCGACTAAAATTGATCGAGTTGTTGCCCGGCAACAGGGTGCGCATACCTGGCCCGCATCATATCGAGTGGAAACCCGGCGGACCGATACGCCGGACAATCGAGCACAATATCCGTAATCACTTCGTCATGATGGATTTCGCGAATACCGAAGATTTTTACGGATATGAAACGGTCCGACTGTCCCGCGAGTCGGTGCGCCAGCTCGAGGAACACATGCGCCAGCTTGTTCGCCAGGTGAGGGTCCTCCACAGGCTCGACCAGGGCATCCCAAGTGCCGATAAACAGTGGCATACGCTGCTTGTCGCCCAGCGCGAGACCAACTGGGGCTTCCCTGTCGACAATGGCGAGACATTGTTGCCCCGGAGGTCATCAGGCCCAACCTTTCCCGCTGTGGCCGAGCCGCCGGCGGTCTGATCTGGGGGTGGGCTGCTCCTCCATCAGGCTTTGGTCGGCTCTACTCGAAATTGGGTAATCCTGATTTCGGGTTTGTTGGTACGAGTGGTGATGCCATCACAACCGGGGGAGGAAACGGCATGACAAGCGCCACCAATCGCGATGTGTTCGTCAAGATGCTCACGGCACTTGGGCAGAAGGACTTTGATACGTTCGAGGCCTTTCTTGCCGAGGACGTGCTCCTGGAGTGGCCATTTGCCGTTATGGAAGGCTTCCCGTCCGAAAAGCGCGGCGCGCGTTGGTTCCGGGATATTCTGGAGGTGAGCTGGCAGGATTTTGACCCCTATGCCTATCGGATTCAGGCCCTGCACGAAATGGCGGACGAAAATGTGCTGGTTGCAGAGTACAGCTCGCACAGTCGTTTTATCCCAACGAACACGCCGTACTCGAACAAGTATATTTCTGTTGTCGAATTCGAGAACGGCAAGATCAGCCGCTGGCGCGAATATCTTGATCCGCAGGTCATTGCAAAAGTACTGGGTGTTCAGGCTGCCTGGAGTGCTGATACCGGCGGACCGGTCAGCACCGTGGCGGACGGCGTCTGAGTACGTTTCTCGTGTGCGTGTCAGTCAAGGGAATGCCGGCTTTCCCTGAGGTCAGTGTTCAGCCGGTTCCGTCGCATCCTGTGAGGCCTTGCTGATGACCGTGGGGGAATTTCCGCCGGGCTGCGTGCTCATCTTCGGCAAGATGCCCGGCACGGCGGGCGCGGTTGCGAAATGCTTCGCCAAGGCAGGCAGCGCCTTTGCCTTGAGCTATACGCAGGCCCCTGGCCTTGAGGAATGGCAGGGCCTTCAGGACATTGACTGCCGGGCGACCTTCCATTGCATGGACGCGCGTATCCCGGGCGAGGCCGAGGCGATCATCGACCAGGTTATTGCCGCGCATGAGCGGATCCATACGGTTGTATGGTCCGTATATGACATGGCCGAGACCTGCGCACTGCCCGGTGCGGAAGAGGACTGGGGGCCGCGCCTGTACAGCCATACCCAGGGGATCTCCCGTCTGGTGACGGCAGTCCGTCCGCATTTTCGAGCAGCGGGCGGGGGATCATTCGTGCTGCTTCTAGCCCAGGAATGCGCGACTGCCTCGGCCTCGACGGGTCTCGCTGCCTCCCTCAAGGCGGCCAGCGAGACAATGATCCGGAGCATTACCGAGGCGGAGGGCGGCTTTGGGGTGCGCGCAAACAGCGTCGTCCTCGACCTGCAGTCAGAGACGCCCGGACAACGGCAAGCCAGTGACGAACCCGCCGCGCCGACCGGAGCGGGGATCGGAAATCGCAGGCAGGCTCCGGCCGCCTGCTCGCTGCTTGAAGAGGCAGGCCATTCGGCTGTGTTCCTCGCCTCCCGGCACGCGGCGCGGGTGACCGGCCAGCAGATCCGCTTGTCGGTTTAGGGTGATCGGGAGGCTGCCAAGGCCTGATGACGATCCCCTTCAAATTGACGATGTCAGGCGCGTTCATCCGTGTCCAGATGCAACAAAAGCTCGGTGGGGGCCGGGCAGGGGAGAAAACAATGACGTTTGCTCATCTCTTACGCCCGGGTCAGATCGGGTCCATGACGTTGCGCAACCGCATCTTCATGACGCCAATGGGCTCGAACCTCGCGGATGAGGATGGTATTTCAGGAGATCGGTTGCGCGCCTACTATGGGGCAAGAGCCAAGGGCGGCGCTGCGCTCATTACCATGGGGTCGGTCTCGGTTGGCTATCCGGAAGGATCGAGCAACTGGCGGCAGGAAGCCATTTCCCATGAGCGGCACATGCCTGGCGTCAGGGCGCTGGCGGAGGAGGTTCACAAGCACGGTGCGAAGCTTGCCATGCAGCTGCACCATGCCGGCTTGGTCGCCATGAACGACATGCTGGCGGGGCGGCCGATCTGGACCCCTTCCGTTCCAGCTGTCGCCAAGAATGACGGCGACATGTTCGATGGCTTCCTAGAAGACGAACTGGCGATCTTCACGGCGCCCTTTGCCGCGATGGGAGAGCCGAACTATCGCGTCATGGACAAGCAGGACATCAGCTATGTCATCGATCTGTTCGCCAAAGCCGCGGTTCGCGCCAAGGAATGCGGGGTCGACGCCGTCGAGATACACGCCGGTCACGGCTATCTGGTCTCCTGTTTCCTCAACCCGCTCATCAATCAAAGGACCGATGAGTACGGCGGGTCGATCGAGAACCGCGCCCGGTTTCTGTGCGAGGTGATCCGCGGGGTCCGCGCGGCCGTCGGTCCTGACATGCCGATCTGGCCCCGGCTCGATAGCCAGCATTTCCTGATCGACGGCGGCATCACCGTCGAGGATGCGGCAACGACCGCGCGGCTTGCGCAGGAAGCCGGCGCAGATGCCATCCATGTGACGGCAGACGGCCACCCGGGCCGGGGCCTGACCTATTCGGCCGGTCACGCGACCGACGTACGCAACGGGTTCGTCGAGGCAGCAGCCCGCATCAAGGCTGCGGTCACCGTTCCGGTCATTTGCCCGGGGCGGATCGAACCTGCCGATGCCTCACGGTTCATCGAGGAGGGCAAGCTCGACTTCGTGACCATGGGGCGCAAGCTCTTGGCGGACCCGGAACTCCCCAACAAGCTGGCGCAAGGCACGCCGGAGGCGGTGCGTCCCTGTATTTACTGCTACACCTGTATCAGCCAGATTTTCTTCTCCCGGCCCGTCAAGTGCGCCGTCAATCCCGAAACAGGGTTCGAGCGCGAGCGCGCCCTGATCCCGGCGGCTGCCGGCAAGCATTTTATCGTGATCGGCGGAGGTCCCGCTGGCATGGAGGCGGCGCGCCGCCTGGCCCGGCAAGGGCATCGTGTAACACTGATCGAGGCCGGAGGCGCCCTTGGCGGCACGGCGCGGTTCGCCTCCATTGCCTATGCACCCAACGAGGGCATTGTGAACTGGCTGCGGCTGCAGGTGGCTCGCACGCCGGGTATTACCGTCATGCTGAACACCACGGCGACGCCTGAGCTGCTCTCCCGGCTGGCGCCGGACGAGGTGGTGGTTGCAACCGGCGCGCGGCGCGAGCTGCCGCCCCTTCCCGGCGCCGATCAGGACTTCGTCTTCAGTGGCGATGAAATGCGCAGCCTGATGCTCGCGCAGAACCTGGACGGTCTCAGCCACAAGGTCGGCGCCGGCACCCGGCTTGCCATGACGCTGGGCAAGATCAGTGGCCTGACCGCCAAACCGCAGTTCGTGCGCCGGGCCAGCCAGCACTGGATGCCGCTTGGCCAAGAGATCGTGATCATCGGCGGAGAACTGGTCGGGCTCGAGCTGGCCGAGTTCCTCGCCCAGAGGGGGCGCAAGGTCACAGTCCTCGAGCAGGCTTCGCGGTTCGGCAAGGGGCTGCAAGTGGTCCGGCGCTGGCGCGTTCTGGATGAGCTCAAGCATCTGGGCGTGACCCTGCTTCCCGATGCCGAGGACATCCGGATCGGGGATCATACGGTCTCCTACGCCAACAAGGCCGGACAGGTTCGCACCTTGGCAGCCGACCATGTGATCGTTGCCCAAGGCGCATCTGGCGACAGCCGACTTGCCGAGACGCTGCGGATGGCCGGGCTGCGGGTGCATTCGATCGGGGATGCGAACGGCGTCGGATATATCGAAGGCGCAATGCAAGACGCGGCCGAACTGGCGCGTTCCTTCAGGGGTGAGGCAGCATGATATTCGATTTTACGGGCTGTGAGGTCCTGGTCACGGGCGGCACCAGCGGCATTGGTGCGGCTTTGGCAGAGGCTTTTGCGGATGCCGGGGCCAGCGTGACGATCACCGGAACGGCGAGGCAAGCCAGCGACTACAAGGAACTGCCACCGCACGCGCGCTATCTTCAGATGAATCTGGCAGACAGGGGCAGCGTCGAGGCAGTCGCCAAGGCCTGCGACACGCTCGATATTCTCATCAACAACGCGGGCCGAACCTCCATGCCAGAGGATTTCGACGCAGCGGTCGATGGCAACCTGAAGGGGACCTATGCGCTGACGCTTGCCTGCCTTCCCAAGCTGGCTGAAAGCCGGCACGAAGGCGGCGGCGCGGTCGTCTCCATGGCATCCATGATGTCCTTCTTCGGAAGCAGCACGTTCCCGGGCTATGGGGCCGCCAAGGCCGCGCTGGTCGTCCTCACCCGCTCATTGGCGCAGGCGTGGGGGCCGAAGGGCGTGCGCATCAACGCCTTGGCACCGGGGGCGATCCGGACGCCGATGACCAGCGTCTTTGCCGATGACCCGGACTATGGACCGGGGACGGCGGCGCGCATCGCCCTTGGCCGTTGGGGGACGCCGGAGGATATGGTCGGGCCTGCCCTGTTCCTGTGCAGCAGTTCCGCCCGATATGTGACCGGCGAATGCTTGTCGGCAAGCGGGGGGTACCTGATCGCGGATTCCTGAGGACCATGCAATTTTCCGCTGGCGTTGGCACGGGCGGTCGATAAACTGTCATCCGGCGGGTGAGGGTCTGATTTGCCGTTCCGGAGTGCATCCTTGGGAATTCCAGCGGACGATATCGACAGTTTTTCTGATCTGGTGCTGACGATAAACACATCGGTCCTGAGCGAGGATCCGTGGCGGGAGTTTTTGCTGAAGCTGAGTACCCAAATCGATGCCAAGCACGGGACGCTCATTCTGGTGCCGCCCAAGACCAAGGGACAGGGGGCGATGTTCACGCCCACCTCGACCCCGCAGTCCATTCAGGAATATCTTGATCGTTATCTGGAAATCGATCCTTTCGTGAACCTGCCTGAGGGGCAGGTCACGGAACTCTACGAGTATGTCGGGCAATCGACTATCGATCGGTCCCCGGATGTGAGAGCCTGGCTTGAATCGATTGATGCCTCTCATATTCTGGGGGTCGATCTGCGGATCGGCAGTGGCTTTGAGGCAAGGCTTCGGCTGAGCCGCGCGCCGGGCGGCCCCCCGTTCACGCCGGATGAGCGCCGATGGGTAGAGAAGATCATCCCGCACCTGCGTCAGGCGCTCGAGCTTTATCAAAAGCTGGAGTCGTCGCGCTCGGAGCGTGCCGTGATGCTGGACACGACCGAACAGTTCGCTGTCGGTACGGTTCTGCTCGATGCGGATTTCCGGGTTCTCAAGTTGAACGAAGTGGCCGCCTCGATCCTGGCGGAGGTTGACGGCCTGCAACTGGTTGCCGGGCGTATCGTCCTCAACCAGGCA